>JAIRLL010000403.1 GCA_031259505.1 Tannerella sp. | reverse complement strand
GGCGTCCAGTCCGTCGGGCATGTACATCATGTCCATAAACGTGCCTGCCGCAATCGGGCAGACGAAATGCTCTCGCCTGACGGCTGCATAAAAAATATCGACTGCATAATCGGTCGTCCCGCCGCCCGGAGGCGTAATATACGAAATCAATCCGGGGAAACGCACCGAGCGCGTATCGACTCCGTACCGTCTGAAATAGTAATCGCTCAGCAGTTCGCCCGTCACTTTCGTCACGCCGTACATCGTACGCGGACTGCGATACGTATCCTGCGGCGTCCTGTATTTCGGGGTGTCTTCACCGAAAACGCCTATCGAGCTGGGAGTAAACACGGCGCAATGCTTCTCGCGCGCCACTTCCAGTACATTAAACAAGCCTCCGACGCCCACATTCCAGGCCAGTTGCGGCTTGGCTTCCGCTACGGCCGACAGCAGCGCCGCCAGATTGTATATCGTATCTGTACCGTAGTGCGAAACAGCATCGGCAATCTGCCGGCCGTCCGTAATATCCACCTGCACGGATGGCCCCGACGCGGCAAGTTCGCCCTTCGGTTCTGCGCCCGGAATATATCCGGCTACAATCTGCCCTTCGGCGTAACGTCTTCGCAGCGCCATTGTCAATTCCGAACCGATCTGGCCTGTCGAACCGATTATCAATACATTCTTCATATTTTATTTTCGAAACACGGGCGCAAAGATACGTATTAATTATCGTATCCGCGACAAATTATTTGTTATTTTTCGTCCGTGTTTAACAGGAATGAATTATATTTGCCATTCGAAAAAAACAAACCTGATAATATAATATATTATATGTACGGAAAAATAAAGTCACTGCTGGCTCGCGAACTGGCTGAAATCGAAAACAGCGGGCTGTATAAAAAAGAGCGTATCATAACTACGCCGCAGAAAGCCGATATTCGGGTCAATAACAATCAGGAAGTTTTGAACTTCTGCGCCAACAACTATCTCGGGCTGTCGAACCATCCGCGTCTGATCGAGGCTGCAAAAAAAACGATGGACACGCACGGATTCGGGATGTCGTCGGTACGTTTTATCTGCGGCACGCAAGACCTTCACAAAGCGCTCGAACATGCCATATCCGATTATTTCGGGACGGAAGATTCCATCCTGTACGCTGCCTGTTTCGACGCCAACGGCGGATTGTTCGAACCGCTGCTCACGGACGAAGACGCCATCATTTCCGACGCCCTCAATCATGCGTCGATAATTGATGGCATAAGGCTCTGCAAGGCCGTTCGCTATCGCTATGCCAACGCCGACATGGACGAACTGGAGCAATGCCTCCAGAAGGCGCAGGCGCAGCGTTTCCGCATCATTGCGACGGACGGCGTCTTTTCGATGGACGGAAATGTCGCGCCTGTGGACAGGATATGCGAACTGGCCGAGAAATACGATGCGCTGGTGATGGTCGACGAGTCGCATTCGGCGGGCGTCGTCGGTGCAACGGGACACGGCGTCGCCGAACTGTTCGGCGTATACGGTCGCATCGACATTTTTACGGGGACGCTGGGCAAGTCGTTCGGCGGCGCGCTGGGCGGCTTCACTGCCGGGAGGCAGGAAATCATCGACATGCTGCGTCAGCGTTCGCGGCCATATCTCTTTTCCAACTCGCTTGCTCCGGCTATCGTCGGGGCAGGAATCGAAGCGTTCAGGATACTGAAGGAAAGCAGCGAACTGCACGACAAACTGACGGAAAACGTGTCATACTTCCGCGACAGAATGATGGCCGCCGGATTCGACATCAAGCCTGCCTGGTCGGCCATCTGCGCCGTGATGCTGTACGACGCCAGACTGTCGCAGGATTTTGCGCGGCTCATGCAGGACGAGGGCATATACGTGACGGGGTTTTATTATCCCGTTGTACCCAGGGGACAGGCGCGCATCCGCGTGCAATTGTCGGCCGGACACGAAAAGACGCATCTGGACAGGGCTATCGAGGCGTTTGTGAAGATTGGGAAAAGGCTGCAGGTCATCAAATAAATGCTGCATAGCCCGTATTCAAGCATGCAACCCTGCAATTTTCACAGCCACTGCACCTTTTGTGACGGACACAGCGAACCGGAAGATTTTATCGGCGCAGCGCTGTCGCAGAATTTCAGAGCCTACGGTTTTTCGTCGCACTCACCGCTGCCGTTCGAGACGGTGTGGAACATGTCCGCTTCCGACATGCCAGCCTATCTGCGCGAAATAGCGCGGCTGAAAGAAAAATACAAGGACAGGATAGAGATATACGCAGGTCTTGAAATCGACTATCTCGACGAGACCTGCAACGCTTCCAGCCCTTATTTCCGTTCGCTTCCGCTGGACTACCGCATCAGTTCCATCCATTTTCTGCCGTGGCGGCTTCCTCTGCAAGAAGATAACATGAGTTGTATCGACGGCGGCTACGGAGGTTTTGCCGAGGCTGTCGGGAAGCATTACGGCGGCGACATCCGACTGATTGTAAAAGACTTTTTCGAATCGTCCATGCAAATGGTGGAAGCGGGCGGTTTCGATATTGTCGGACATCCCGACAAGATTTACATGAACGGAAGCCTCTATCCGGGTTTCGACCTTGCGGCAGACTGGTACCGCAAACCGTTTGCTGCCTTCCTCGACCTGATTGCCGAGAAGGAATTGACGGTCGAAATCAATACAAAAAATCTGCACCGCAAGAATCAGATATATCCACATGCAAGCATGTTCGGTGAACTCAGGCAGCGTAACATTCCGGTCATCGTCAATTCCGACTGCCATTTCACCGCGCTGGTGAACGACGGACGGACGGAAGCGCTCGCCCTGCTGAAAGACGCCGGATTCCGCACGACGCGCGAACTGGCCGGCGGCGCATGGACTGA
>JAIRLL010000390.1 GCA_031259505.1 Tannerella sp. | reverse complement strand
TATCACAAAATCACACCGCGTGCAGTATAAACCTGACGCAGTAAAGTTTTGTACAGGGATATCCGCGATTACCGTTCGTTTTCTTCTGTCCGGAATAAACAGTCGGTGCAGACAGTCGCCTACAGCAGCAAGTCGCCTGCCACGCCTGCGGCCACGTTTTTCCCGGCGAGGGCTGCAAGGACTTCCAGTGCGAAGTCGAAGGCAAGTCCCGGCCCTTTTCCGGTGATGATGTGGCCGTCGACGACAGCCGGCTGGTCGGTCGCAAGGATGGCGCCGGTCAACAGCGGCTCGATACCCGGATAGCAAGTGGCTTTTTTCCCCTTGAGCAGTCCCAGTCCGCCCAATACGAGCGGGGCGGCGCAGATGGCGGCGACAAGTTTGTTTTGTTCGCTGTGCTGCACGAGCAGTTGTTTCAGCGGCTCGTGTCCGTTCAGCATCTGACTGCCCGGCCCGCCGCCGGGAAGAATCAGCGCATCGGCATCTGCGCCGGCGATGTCTTCGAAAAGAGCATCTGCCTCGACGGCTATCCCGTGAGCGCCCGCGACGCTGCGTTTGCCAGTGATGGAGACGGTGATCGCCTCGACGCCGCCTCGACGCAATACATCAATTGTTGCTGTGGCTTCCGTTTCTTCGAAGCCTGTTGCTAAAAATACATAAGCTTTTTTCATCGTGCTGTCATTTTAATGAATAGCGGTATGTAATTGTTCCGCTTTGGTTGTTTGTTTCTCTTATTTTGTTGAATTTGGCGCGTTTGGCCGCTTCGATGGCGCTAATGCGCAGAGAGGCGTCGTCGATATTCGTACCCTTGCCGATTTCCGCCACGATGACGTTGCCGGCCGGGTCGACCGTGATGCTGATGACGATACGTCCTTCTTCGCGGACGTTGTATGCCGGTCTCGGCAAACCTCCTCCGCGAAGGATGCGTCCGCTGAGCGAGAATTCGCCCATGCCGCCGACGCCCTGATTTTCGCCCGTGTCGGCATTGCCGAAGGGATTGCCCTGATTGCCCGTTCCCGTGTCGTCGCCCTGGCTTTCGCCCTGCGTGCTGCCGGAGCCGAATGCACCAGACACCTGCTCGCTGATGGCCTGTTCGCGCTGTCGCTGTTCTTCTTCGCGCCTGCGGCGTTCCGCTTCGCGCTGTTCCTTTTCCCTGCGTTCGGCTTCTTCCTGTCTTTTCTGTTCTTCGGCTTTTTTGCGGTCGGTGAGCGAGACGGTTTCTTCCGTATCCTGGCTTATCATTTCTTCAGGTTGGGTACGGACGGGAACAGACGGTTCGGAGGGGGCTTCCACGTTTTGCGAAACCCGTCCCTGCGGCTCGAAAAGGCCTGCGGCAGCATTGACATTCCCGAAGTTGACCAGTACGCCTTCTTCCTCTTCGGGCACAATCGTCCTGATCACGGCGAAAAGCAGGAAGATGGCTGCAAGGAGATGAATTATTATCGTCCCGGCCAGTGCAATCATATCGTCTTTGTCGGTTTTCATCTCTGTCGTGGCACACGCGTGGCGAGCGCTATTTTGAATCTGTTCTCGTTTGCGACATTCAGTATTTTCACAATCTCTTTGTAGGGAACCGATTCGTCCGCATACAGCAGCACGTACATTTCCGGTTCCTCAAGCGCCCGTTCCTGCAGGAAAGGCGCTATTTCGTCGAACGATACCCGTTTTTCCCGCTGTTTCCCGAAAGCGACGTAGTAATTCCCGCCGGCATCAATTGTCACGCGCGAGAGCGGTTTGGCTGCCGTCTGCTTCCGCGCCTGCGGCAACGTCAGTTTGATGGCGTTGGGCACCACCAGCGTCGAGGTAATCATGAAGAAAATCAGCAGCAGGAAGATGATGTCCGTCATGGACGCCATGCTGAAGGTCTCGTTTATTTTTGTTCTTCGTTTCAGTGACATCGTCGCGTGGTTTTAGTTTGCAGGTTCGTTCAGCAGATCCATAAAATCCATGGTCGTCGTTTCCATCTTGTTGACCACGCTGTCGACTTTTGCTACCAGAAAATTGTAGGCAAACAGTGCGACGATGCCGACAATCAGTCCGGCGACGGTTGTTACCAGCGCCTCGTATATACCACCCGAAAGCAGCGAGATGTCTACATTGGCGCCGGCATTGGCCATGTCGAAGAAAGCGCGCACCATGCCGGTAACCGTTCCGAGGAATCCGATCATCGGCGCGCCTGCTGCCGTCGTGGCAATGAGGGGAAACCCTTTTTCCAGCTTGGCCACTTCGATGTTTCCGGCATTCTCGATGGACGCAAGGATGTCGTTGACGGGACGTCCCAGGCGGCTGATGCCTTTTCCGATCATGCGTCCCATCGGCGACCTGGCCGTTTCGCAGAGCTTGAGCGCCGAATCAATCTTGCCGTCGTGGATATAATCCTTGATGCGGCTCATGAACGAGTCGTCGATTTTGTCTGCCCTGCTGATGAGCATCCATCGCTGGATAAAGACGTACAGGGCAATGAACGACAGCACAAGAAGAACAACCATAATCCATCCGCCCTTGGTGGCAAGTTCGAGGATATTCATTTGCGCTTCGGCGGGTATGACTTCGCCGGTCAGATCGAGCGGGTCGTTTTCCCGTAACGGCGCTGTTGTCTGTAATAATACATTTAATAGATTCATACGGTTTCTGTTTTTATTATTGTTTTAATTTATATTATTTCAAATTTATCAATTTGCTATTCCTGATATAATCAAATGCAGCATCCAGGTTATCAAAAACTTCGTTTTCAATAAGATACCACGAACCACCACGCCCATCACGGAAAAATACATTTTTTACATCTTTGGAAAAACACATACGAAATTTATTATCTTCTTCCCGTATAGACAGTTTAAATGTAGTATCATTGCCCACGTATTTTGTGTATGTTCGCATGGGTTCTTCGTCCTTGATAAACATATTTAATTCAGATAAAACAAAATCATCAATTTCTTTAATTGTTATCATCGCTTTTTATACTTCCAAGAAATTTAACACCGTCTATATTAAACATGCTTTATATAGATTTATTGTCTTTTCCAGCCCGTAATAAAGCGCATCGCAGATGAGCGCATGCCCTATCGAGACTTCATCGATCCAGTTAACTTTCGAAGCGAAGAAAGCAAGATTTTCCAGTGACAGGTCATGCCCTGCATTTACGCCCATCCCCAGTTGCCTGGCCAGCGTAGCCGCCCGGACGAACGGCGCGACGGCGGTTTCACAGTCTCGCGCATATTGCATGGCATAGGGGCCGGTATAGAGTTCGATACGGTCGGCGCCTGTTTTTGCCGCCCATTCGATGTCTTCCGCATCGGCATAGACAAAGATGGACGTACGTATGCTTTTTTCCTTAAAAATGTCGACCCACTCGCTCAACTGCTCGAAGTGCGCTTTTGTTTTCCATCCGGCATTGGAAGTGATGGCGTCGGACGCGTCGGGGACAAGCGTCACCTGACCGGGACGGACTTTCAACACAAGATCGACAAAAGACTTGCCGGGATATCCTTCGATATTCAGTTCCGTATGTATCAGCGGTCTGAGTTTGTATACGTCGTCGTAGCGAATATGGCGCCCGTCGGGACGGGGATGCACGGTAATACTCTGTGCGCCAAATCGCTCGCAATCCTGTGCTACCTTCAGCACATCCGGCATGTTACCTCCGCGAGAATTACGGAGAGTAGCCACCTTATTAATATTTACACTCAAATTTATCATTCAAAATCATGTTCGTTTTTTCTCTTTTACTACATTTGTGCACAAATACATTTGCAAATGTATGACGAATTGGGCAACTATGGAAAAAAAAAGCCCGAAAGATTACGAAAAAAAGAATTTTGCAGTAAAAAAACAGGATGCAACAGATGACCCGTCAGTTAAAAACAGGATTGTTCGGTGGCGATTGCCGAGCAGACAAGTTATACATTATCGAGCGATTGCTCGACCGATTGAATGCTTTGGGCGTTGAAATATACATTCAGAGCGAGTTTTATGCTTTTCTGGCGCGCGCCCTGAAGAGGTTGCCGCAGGCGTTGGACATGTCGGCTGACGATATGTCACGTCTGGACGTAGGCCTGAGCGTAGGCGGCGACGGCACGTTTCTGCGCACGGCGGCGCTAATCAACAAGCTGCACATTCCCATCCTGGGAATCAATACCGGCCGGCTGGGTTTTCTGGCCGACATCAGCGAAGACCAGATTGCGGACGCACTGGCCGAACTGGTGGAAGGCAACTACAGGACGGAAGAGCGGATGCTGCTTGAACTTCAGACGAAAGGAAGCGCATTGCAGGGATATAATCATGCGTTGAACGAAGTGGCCGTACTGAAACGGGACACTTCGTCCATGATTACGATTCATACCTATCTGAACGACGAATACCTGACTTCGTACCAGGCCGACGGTTTGCTGATTGCCACGCCGACAGGCTCGACGGCCTATTCGATGAGCGTTAACGGCCCGATACTGCTCCCTCAAAGCGATAATATTGTATTGAGTCCGGTTGCTCCGCACAGTTTGACCGTGCGGCCGCTGGTCATTCCCGGTTCGCACCGCATCAGGCTCGTCGTCGAAAGTTGCACACAATCGTTCCTGACAGCGCTCGACGGACGCTCGGAAGTAATGCAAATCGGGACGGAACTGATTGTAAGCAAGGGCAGTTATACCCTTAATGTAATCAAGCGACACTCCCATACTTTCTACTGCACTTTGCGTGAAAAATTGATGTGGGGAGCTGATGCAAGAGTTAAACAATACTAAATTAGGATTTTTTCGTACTTAAAGAGCATGTTGAATAACATAAAACCTCTATCTTTGCACTGTGTTTTTCATGGTATTAGATTTAAGGTTAACAATGAAGATTGTAGGTTGTCGTGAGACAACCTCTTCTTTTTTATAGCATTACCTGTTTGTTATTCACTTCGCGCAAGCCATAAAGCGGCTCCGGCAATACGTCATGACGTATAGAGTATAAATAATTTTCAACCGGACGAAAAAAATGACACGTCCTGATTGCTTCCTGCTTCGCGTCTCGCAGTTGCAATGACGAAAATACCGTTATTGCCCGCAATCCAGACCTGCTAAAATTGATATGTTTTATATATAGCGTTTTATACTATACTCGGCATGATTCTGTTATATTTTTTTCGGATTGCTTCGTTCCTTCGCCTTGCCTGAAAGGCAGGACTTGTCAGGACGAAGAAGAACAGAAGTCGAAGTACAGTGGAAAGAAAAAAAGACATACGGTGAAGAACGCGGTGATCATCAGTTGCTGCTGTATGGTACTGTATGTAAGTCCGACATTTGACGGGCGGATTCATGATAAAAAAATAGCAGATACGGCTTACCGTATTCCTCCCGGTTTTACATTGGCTCAGGACACCGGTTATCAGGGATACCGTCCGGAAGGTGTTAGAGTCATTCAACCGGTGAAAAAACCAAAAGGAAAGGAGATAACGGCGGAACAGAAACAGGACAG
>JAIRLL010000341.1 GCA_031259505.1 Tannerella sp. | reverse complement strand
GAGCGGATATGACGCCACCTCGCCGATAAAATTAGCTAAAAACCTGCAGGGACGTCTGCTGCTTGTCCACGGGACAGCAGACGACAATGTCCATTTCAAGCAGTCGATGGATTATGCAGAAGCGCTGGTGCAGGCGGGAAAGCAGTTCGACATGCATTTCTACCGCGACCGGAATCATGGCATTTCGGGCGGAAATACACGCCTGCATCTTTATACGAAAATGGCGAATTTTCTGTTTGATAATCTGGTGAATGATTGAATCCCGAATTGTTGAGTCTTTAATTCTGTTTTGGAAAAATATCTCGGAAAACCCGATTGGCTGAAGATCCGGCTGCAAAGCAATGAGCAGTTTCTCAGGACGAAACGGATTGTGGAATCGCATTGTCTGCATACGATTTGTTCGAGCGGGCGATGTCCCAACCAGGGAGAATGCTGGAGTCGCGGGCGGGCGACTTTTATGATTGGCGGCGATGTTTGTACGCGCGCTTGCCGGTTTTGCAATACGCTGACCGGAAAGCCCAAGCCTCTTGATCCGTCGGAGGCGGACCGTGTGGCGGAAAGTATACGGCTGATGGGGTTGAAATATGCGGTGATCACGTCGGTAGACAGGGATGACTTGCCCGATTTGGGTGCTCGACACTGGTTTGACGCCATCAAACGGATAAAGGAGGTGAATCCCGATACAGCGCTCGAAACGCTTATCCCTGATTTTCAGGGAAGGCATGAATTGATAGATATGATTGTGCAGGCTGCGCCGGAAACCGTTTCGCACAACCTGGAAACGGTGCGACGGTTAAGTCCGCAGATACGGAGCGCGGCAGGTTATGAGCGGAGCCTGTCGGTGCTGTCGCGTGTCGCGTCGGCAGGTATAACGGCGAAGACAGGTATCATGGTCGGTCTGGGCGAAACGCCGGACGAGGTGTCGGAATTGATGGACGACGCTTTGCGGGCGGGCGTTTCCATCCTGACCATCGGCCAGTATTTGCAGCCGTCGCGGAAGAATATTGCCGTATCGGAATATATTACGCCCGAACAATTTGCTGCCTATCGCACGCTGGGGCTGGATAAGGGATTTGCGCATGTCGAGAGTGCGCCGCTGGTGCGGTCGTCGTATCGGAAAGGAGAAACAGTAAATAATGAAGGGTGACATTGTATTTATACTGCGCACGGCGTAAATTTGCGAATTTCAGTTATTCAGTCATAAGTCGTAAGTCGAAAGTCATAAGTCGAAAGTCATAAGTCATTTATAAGTCATAAGTCGATACCACTTACGACTTACCACTTACGACTTACGACTTACCACTTATGACTTTCTCAATCTTTGGCGAGAATATTATTTGAGCCGACCTCATATACGGAGAAAAAAGGGCTATTCCTTTTTTCATAGCGCCTCAAAAAAAAGAATTAGCCCGCAGGGACGACGCTTTTATAGCGTGTTTATATGAATCTTTGAATTTGTCGGTCTTTATGCACAGAATCATACCGTGCGCAGTATAAAAGGTAAGGAGTTTTTCCAAAAAACATCCTTACCTTTTTTTAAAAACATCCTTACCTTTTTAAAAAACGTCTTGATCTTTTTCACAAAACGTCCTTACCTTTTCCGAAGCTATCCCGAAGAAGGGTCGATTACTCTAAGAACAGTTCAATGACAGGTATTTCTGTATTCGGATGCGCTACCGGTAAACTCAGAATCACATCGTTGTCGCCCGATGTTTCGGATGTATTTCCTTCAGATCGTGTTTGTGTGCGAAATCTGATTTCCGAACCGTCGTTCAGCAACTGTGCGTATTTGAATTTTCCTTTGTATCCGGGCAGGTGGAGCGTACTGAAAGGCCATTCAAGGACGTGAATATAAAGTCTTTTCGTGTTTGGATTGTAGGTGAGCAGGCAGTTGTCGGGTTTTTTGAATTCGTCGGGCGCCTGCGTGCAGCCGTAAATCGAACGGTTGTGCAGATTCATCCATTTTCCCATGCCCTCGAGGCGTTCGTTGGCGCGGTCGTCGAACGTTCCGCGCGCTGTCGGGCCAACATTCAGCAGCAGGTTTCCGCCTTTGGCGGTCACTTCAATAAGCATGACAATCAACTGATGGACGCTTTTCCATGTATATTCGTCACGATAATAGCCCCACGAGCCGGAAAAAGTCTGACACGTTTCCCAGGGGACACGCTGACCGTTCATCGTCGGCCATTCCGTCGGCATAAACTGTTCGGGCGTGATGAAATCCCATCCCCAATTAGTATGATTGAGGTCTAAGCGATTGTCTACAAGAATATTCGGTTGCAATTGACGAATCAGTTTCAGCAGTCCTTCGCCATCCCAGTCTTCGTGTCCTTTTCCGCCTTCGCCGGGGTACGAAAAATCCAGAAACAGTTCGTCAATCTGCCCGTATTTCGTCAATAATTCGGTGAGCTGGTCTTTGAGGTATTGCTGATACTTTTTCATATCGCGTTTTTCGTTCGCGGCTTTCCGTTCATCCGGATTGGTCGGGCCGTTCGGGTGAATGTTGTCGTACGTAAAATCGGGATGATGCCAGTCTATGAGCGAATAATAGAACCCGATGCGTATTCCTTCGGCGCGGAACGCATCTACCAGCGGCTTGATCAGGTCTTTCTTGCAGGGAGTGTTTGTTGCCTTAAAGTCAGTGTGTTTACTGTCGAAAAGGCAGAAGCCGTCATGATGTTTCGTTGTCACTACGACGTATTTCATTCCTGCGGCTTTGGCTCTGGCAGCCCATTCTTTGGGGTTGTACAAGTCGGGATCGAAATGATCAAAATACTTCTGGTATGCTTCGTCGGAGATTCGTTCACGCTGCTTCACCCATTCATGTCGTCCGGGCAAGGCATAGATACCCCAGTGAATGAACATGCCGAAGCGGTCGTGCGTCCACCATGCCATACGTTTTTCCTTTTGTTCTTTCGTCTCTCTGGCCCATGCGGGCGTGTCGTTTTGCGCAATAATGCTACTTGTGGCAATAAATGCCGCCAAAATACTTAAAATAAAAGTTTTCATTGTGTTTAATTATAATATGATTGATAAATGTGTTTGTTTTTATTCAGATAATCCGTTCAAAGAATTTCGTGCATAGCCGACCATTTTACTTGTTGGCCGGGTAGGCATGATGCCCTTTTGACGGACAGGTACAACTGCCGAAGAAAAGCGTCGCAACGCATATTCCGGCTAAAAATGTAATAAATAGATGTTTTCATTTCTGCTATTTTTTTGCGTTGCAATGTTAGGCATATTTTGGGAATAACGCAAATTTTTCACGAAATAGTTTCATAGCCCGTTTTATACTGTACGCGGCGTGTTTTTTTGAACCGAATTTGCCGTTCAAAGATTCAAAAATTCAAAGATTCAAGGGTTTTCGGGATAAACGTTGCATATACGGATGCGCATATTTGCCTCATACAGCATATAAAATAATGTAGGGAAAGAGGTTTATTTGTAATAAGTCTAAATTTTGAAAGGGCGTTATCCGGCGAGGGTAAATGGAAAATACGGAAGGATGATATTTTGAATAAATCAGGCGTCAATCATATAATCAGTGTCAGTTTTAAAACATGTAATATTCAAATTTATAGCAATTTATATGCTAAAAAAGATTGGCTACGCCGCACTAAAGTTTCGAATCTTTTCATTGACTGCGGCGAACTTGCGTTTCAATTGACTGCCCGGAAGTCCGAAAGACTTGAATATGAAGCTTTAGTTCGACGCAGGCAATAACCCCGGGCAAGCCGCAGTCGCAGTTCGGGGTATATGTCGCCTCTTCATCGGAACTACTGTCGTGTGAACGCCGGGTCGTCAGTGGAAGGCCTTATATTTTTGAAATAAAAAGGAGGAAAATGACATGTACGGATCGCTTCCGGCGTCG
>JAIRLL010000285.1 GCA_031259505.1 Tannerella sp. | reverse complement strand
CCTACGGCTGGATCGGCGGGGCGAGAGATTATCTTGCACTCGTCTACGAAGAAGGCCCGATGGCCGAAGAAGGAGCCGCCTGGATGTTCGAGCAGGCAATTCTCTACTGCACCGGACTGGGACTGGGCACATGCTGGCTGGGCGGCACGTTCAGCCGGAAAGACTTCGCACGGCAAGTGGCTCTGCAACCGGGCGAGACGCTGAGAATCGTCTCGCCGGTCGGCTATCCGAGCGACCGCAAACGGTTTGTCGAGACATACATCGTCGGGGCGGAAAAAAAACATCGCACCCGCAAACCCTTCGGAGAAACCTTCTTTCACCGCGATTTCTCGACGCCGCTGACCGAAGCGCAGGCAGGCGCGTATGCCCTGCCGTTCGAAATGGTGCGTCTGGCGCCGTCGGCCAACAACACGCAGCCCTGGCGCGCAATACTCGACGGCGACACGGTGCATTTCTACCGTACGTTTTCATATGGCTTCTCAGCCATCGACACGGGTATCGCCCTGTGTCATTTCGGCGAAACATGCCGTGAAAAAGGCATCGCCGGACATTTTGAAATATGCCGCATGTCCGACGAAAAAAACTTCCGCTACAGCATTTCGTGGATCGGAGCCGGCGCCTGAGGGACGACCCCGAAAGAATTGCAGCGCTCAAACGGCAGAACGCTGCTGAATGTCGCACGCGCCATCGTTTAGGGACAGGAAATAAATAAACAATCACTGTTCGTCATTGCGATTCCTTATATTTTTCAAATAAACAAGGAGGAAATGACATGTCTGGATTGCTTCCTGCTTCGTACCTCGCAGTTGCAATGACGGCGGACGCCATTGCCGACAGCAATGGTATCCCCGTCATTGCGAGGAGCGTAGCGACGTGGCAATCCAGACATGTCATTTCACGTCCTATACATATTATATAATATAGCGTCTGGCGCCCTGACTGCTGTCGCAGACGTCCGGAAGCGCATTGCAGTATCCGGCGCAGTAAAAAGGCTGTCCGAAAACCGGACAGCCTCTTTTTTGCAGATTCGTGATGCGGAAAAGAAAATCTATTTCGCCCAGAACAGTTTGGTGTAGAAATCGTCGGCATTGAATCCGGAACGCTCTACTTCCGAAAAGTTCTTGTTGAAATCGCGTTCGCCCGTAGGATACCTTAAGCGCACAGGCACATTCGGTCTGTTTGCGTCGGATACCGTCGGGAAATATATGCCCGAAGGATAACCTGTACGGCGAATGTCGTTCCATGCTTCCTGCACGAAGAAAATACTGTAGCTGATGTATTTCTGCGTAATGATAGCATCCAGTTGACTTTCGTAGGGATGAACCGGGTTAATCGGCTCAACCCATCGGGCTTCGGCAAAAGCGTCAATCCAGGCGTCGTCGGGTTCGGCCGGATTGAGTACATAGCCTCGTCGGGATTTGCCGTCTTCTCCTTTGTCATTGTCGGCTTCGGTTTTGATGTTGTGATAGTGGAAAAACAATTTGATAGATTGACTTACGCCTTCTTTGAACGCCGCTTTGGCGTCTCCGTTAGCCCAGCCGTTCAGATATGCTTCCGCTTTGATAAACCATATTTCAGAAGCGGTAATGATCTGATGGTCCCATTCCTTGTTGTTCCAGAAAAGCCCGTTGTGACGGACTAATGAAAAGCCCTGAGCGCCGCTGCTGTAGCTCTCGAAAACCGATTCCGGCATTTCGTATGTGCGTCCGCGGAATATGGACGACTCGGCTACTCCGTTTTGCGTTACGGTTTTTCCATTAGCATCCACATACGAGGGATATCCAACCATCGTATGCGGCTCTTTCACCGCCATGTCGTAAAGCAGCGCGATACGCGGGTCGTCGACGCCTTCCTGATACGAACCGCTCCATGTAGCGCGGTCGTAGTTGCTTAGCATCCGGCTAATCATATCGTCGGAGGCGCAATTGTTCGAGCCGTTACCTTCGTCGAAGCCCTGCTGGTTGTTTTGCTCTCCCGGACGGCCGGTCACGTTGTTGACAAGAATGTTTTCGTCGTTGTTTTCCACAACCGGATACCTTTCCGGATTTCCGAGAATACTTGCAATTGTTTGCCGGCCGAGTTCTGTCTTAATCCCCTGGCTTGCTATGCGTATTGCAGCGCGCAGGCAGAGGGAATTGGCATATCTTTGCCATCTCGTGAAATCGGCGTCGTTGACAAAGTCCGACGAAACGGTAAAGTCTTTCGGCTGTGCAACCTGCGTGAAACGTTCGCCAATCGCCAGCAACTCCGTAATAATCATCTCATACAAATCTTCCGCGTGGTCGAAATGGGCGTTACTGTTAGCTAAATCGCCCGTGGCGGCAACCATTCCGCCCTGCGTAAACGGTATGTCGCCATACAGGTCTATCATGGAAAGCAGATATCCGTAGAGATGCGTTTTTGAAGCAATATAATAGGCCTCGTAGGCGGGCTTTTCCACATCAGTCAAATCGTTGTACATGACTTCCAGTTTCTTGAACAGGCCGGTTGCCGAAAGTAAACTGCTGTATTTACCGCTTCCGTCGTCGCTCCATCCATTGTAGTACATGGTGGGAGAATACGGGCGTCCGAAAGACTGTGTGAAATTAGCAAGGTACAGGTTGTCGTAGCTGTAAAAACGACCGTATCCCATTTGCACCCAATTGTCCTGAATTGTTTTAAATACGCCGGTCATCACTTTTTCCATCAACAGGTCTGTCACCTTGTTGGGGTCGGTATATTTTTCGGTATATGCATCTTCGCTGCATCTGCTGAATGCGAACATACATGTCAGCAATACTGTTACTAAAATAGTCTGTTTCATACTATTGATTATGTTTAATGAATTAATAACGATTTAAAAATTTGCACGCAGCGAAAGTCCGAATGTCCGTGTCGGAGAAGACGAATATCCTACGCCTGCCTGCCCGCCCCAGGTGGTGCCGCCATTGACCGATTCGGGGTCAATGTCCGCCAGTGTCTTGTAGAGATAGAACAGGTTGCGTCCAAACACCGAAACTGTCAGCCGCTTGAAGACGTTGCCCTTGAAGAGATCGGGGATTTCGTATCCCAGAGACATCTCGCGGACTTTCCAGTAAGAATTTTCCATTATGGCAAACTCGTAAGTTACGCCGACGTCGCTATTGCCCCAGTTGTTGGTCAGGTACCAGTAGCTGTCAATAGATGTAATGACGTCGTTCGGTCTGTACGCGCCGAGTACATCGTCGTAAAGCACGCCCGGCACAATCCATCCGTTATTCATGGTTCGTCCCTTAAATTCGTATGCCAAACCGCCGTGTTCGGCGTCGCGATACTGCAGCGTCTTTTCCGTCAGACCACGGCATGAGGGATAGAAATCGGCGTTGTTCATTACCTCTCCGCCTATGCGGAAGTCTGTCATGACATCAAAAGTCAACCGTTTATATGACAGCGAAGTGCCCAGGCCGCCTACCAGTTTGGGATTGATGTTGCCCACATGCTCCTGAGCGGCCTCGCCGGTGGATGTCTTATAGTATCCCCATCCTTCTTCTTCGCCGTAGCCGGAAACGAGCACGATTTTTTCGCCATAATACGGGCTGTTCGGGTCGTCGACACGAGTTACCTTATTCACATAGATGTCGCCCATCGGACGTCCCACGTATGAACGGATGTTGACGCCGCCGCCATGGTTACCCATATTACCGCCGTTACGCAGATAGTCTACTCCGGGCATCAGATAAGTCACCTTGTTGGCATTTGACGCAAAATTGGTACGTATCTCCCAAAGCCAGTCTTTTGTTTCAATCGGGACGAAGTTTACCGAAAATTCCAAACCTTTGTTAGTCATTTCGCCTACGTTGACCCACATATTGCCGGCTCCGTCGCTCACGGGCAAAGGCTGCTGGAGAAGCATGTCGGTAATACGGCGATGATAGTAGGATACTTCGAAGCTCAGCCTGTTTTTGAACAGTTTGTTTTCGATACCTATCTCATATTCGGTGATTCTTTCGGGTTTCAGCTTTTCGTTACCCAGAGTGCCCGGGATGCTGGTCCACTGCACGTCTCCCTGCGAGCCGGCGTCGTATACAATGTTGGCGGCATACGGGTCGGGGGCGTTACCTACGATGCCATACGAAAAGCGAAGTTTGCCGTAATTATACCACGAAGGCAGCGCGTCGCGGAAAGCGTCGGAATAGAGGAAACTCAGGTTTGCCGAAGGATAGAAATAGCTGCGGCTGCCTTCGGGCAGGGTCGAGGATTTTTCCTGGCGTCCGGTCAGTCCGAGGAAAAGGAAATCGCCGTACGCGAGGTCGAGCGTACCCAGGGCAGCCGTTTTCAACAGTTCCATCCGGGTTTGTTCGACCGTCCGCGTATTGCGGCTGACGTTCAGCAGGAACATGTTTTCGACCGTCAAACCGCCTTCGGTACGTCCCGACAACAGCATCATGTTTTCCTGGCGTGCCTGCCAGCCGGCACTCAGGGTCAGATTGAATTTGTCGCCGAACTTTTTGTCGAATACCAGCATGGCGTCGCCGTAAATAATCGAGTACTGTTTTTGAATAGCTTCGTATCTGCCGCTTGGGTCTCTCAATACGAGGGGCTGTTCGGTCGATTCCTTGTATTCGATTTTATCGGCGGTAATGTCGCTCGATATACGTGTACGCGCGGTCAGGAAGTCGGTGATTTTCCATGTAGGCGCTACGCTGGCTATGAAACGGTTGCTTGTCTCGTAGTCATTTTTCCTGTATGCGTTCCACAGGTAATCTTTCACCCAGTTTCCGGTACCCGGCGAGAAAGCGAAACTCTCGTCCGGCGTCAATGTCGTTTCGCCCTCGACGACGTTTTTGTATCCGACACTTGTCTGGTACATTTTCTTCATCAGGGAGATATCCGTAAACGAGCCGAACAGGTTCGAAAACGAGTCGTAAGCTCCGGTAGCGCGTTGCGCGCGGTTGTGGATTTTCTGGACAATGAAGTTGCCCGAATAGTCTATCCACAGGCGGTCGTTGAATTTCACATTTCCCACCAAGTTGAAATTGTGCTTGTTGTAGGAGCCTGTCAACCCGTTTGGAATCTCGTCCAGAAAGGTATAGGAAAAACGGGTGTTCGACTGTTCGCCTCCCTGATTGATGGCGATGTTGTAGATCTGGTCGAAACCGGTGCGGAACAGTTCTTTCCACGGGTCGGTCAAAATAGCCGAATACGGACGGGTTTTGCCGTCCCAGTACAATACCTGGCGACCGTCGTAACGCGGACCGAAACTTACGTTGGTGGCGTAGTAAGGCACTGTGTATTCGGTACCATTGTAAGTCATAGAACGAAAACCGCCGCTCTTCAACTCATCATCATTTTGTGACACCGAGTACAAACCTGGTCCATATTCGGTCTGAATCTTCGGCAAATAAGCCAGAGTATTGGC
>JAIRLL010000279.1 GCA_031259505.1 Tannerella sp. | reverse complement strand
TGGTAAGAATAAAAGGACAAAGATATGAGACAACGGTTCATTTTCCTATTAACAATACTCTTATCTTCGGGAGGGATTCAACTGAAAGCGGACGATGTGGTTTTCAAGGTGTCCGCCCCCGAAGCCGTCGCCATGGGCGAACAGTTCAGGCTGACTTATCAAATCAATGCCGAAGCCACGGAACTCCGTGCACCCGACATGAGCGATTTTGAAGTACTGATGGGGCCTTCGACGGCGACGAGCAGAAACGTACAGATTAGCGGCAGTTCGACAACGAGCGTATTCTCGCTGACATTCACGTATATCCTGATGCCCAAAAGCGAAGGCACATTCAATCTGCCACCTGCAACCATCAAGGTGAAAAATTCGACATACACGTCCAATGCACTTGTAATAAAAGTATTGCCTCCCAATGCCAAAACTCCCGACGGACAAAGTCAGAGCGGCATATCTGCCGGAAACATCACGGGCGAAGACCTGTTCGTACGCATGATCGTGTCGAACAGGAACATATACGAACAGGAAAGCCTTCTTGTCACGTTCAAACTTTACGTGGCAGCCGAAGGTTTGAATGTGGTCAACATCTCGAATCTGAAATATCCCGAATTTGAAGGTTTTTTTGTGAACGACATCGACATTGGCCAGTCGCAGTGGAAACTGGAAAACTACAACGGACGGAACTACAATACTGCCGTCATGAAACAATCCATTCTGTTTCCGCAACATGCCGGAAAAATCACGATCGGAAGCGGCCGTTTCGAAGCCGTCGTACGCATCCGGACACAAAGGCGGGCGCGCAGCTTCTTTGATGACGTGTTCGCCTATCAGGATTTCAACAAGGAACTTGCGAGCCAGCCGGTCACCATCGACGTCAAGCCGCTGCCTTCGGGCAAACCGGCCTCATTTTCGGGCGCAGTCGGAAACTACACAATGAAAACCTCCATCAGTTCCAACCATATAAAGGCAAATGAGGCCGTTACCGTCAAAGTGACGCTCAGCGGGACAGGCAACATCAAAGTGGTCAAGAATCCGGAAGTCGTTTTCCCGAATGATTTTGACATATACGATCCCAAAGTCGACTCGAAAATTACAACGACAACAGGAGGCACAAGCGGCACAAAGACAATCGAATACATGGCGATACCCCGATACGGGGGCGACTTTGAAATCCCCGCCGTGAAATTTTCCTACTTCGACCTGCAGTCGGGAACATACAAAACACTCAGCTCGGAAACATTTAATCTGCAGGTAGATAAAGAAGAGGGTAGGGTAGGAGAGACCTCGCCGGCCGTATCCAACTTCAGTAACCGGCAGAACTTAAATCTCCTCGGCGAGGACATCCGCTACATTAAACTGTCGAACGTGCATTTCGTGCAGAACAGGGATATCTTCTTCGGTTCGATCACTTATGTCCTGTCGTACGTCGTCATTGCCTTCCTTTTCATCCTGTTTTTCATCATTTACCGTAAACAGGTGAAAGAGAACGCAAACATCGCTCTGGTGCGAACGAAAAAAGCCAGTAAAACGGCAGTGCGGCGATTGAAGGCGGCGGAAAAACTGCTCAAAGAACACAGAAAGGAAGCGTTTTACGAAGAAATAACGCGCGCCGTATGGGGATATTTGAGCGACAAGCTGAATATTCCGCTGGCCGATCTGACAAGAGAAAACGTCGAGACGGAACTCTTTAAATACGGCGTAGAAGAATCGCTGTCGAAAGAATATATGGATATTCTGAACGCCTGCGAATTTGCCCGTTATGCGCCAAGCCAGGTATCGGACGCCATGGATCAGTTGTTTAAACAAACAGGAGATGCCATATCCAAAATGGAAAATACCATTAAAAAGTGATTGATTATGAATAGTATAAAAAGACTCTTTCTGATGCTCTCCCTGCTGGCGCTGACTTGCAGCCTGCCGGCGCAGGAAACCATACTCAAGGAGGCTGAAACGGCCTATACGAACGAAGATTATGCCCGGGCTGCCGAACTGTATGAGGACATCCTGAAGACCTACGGCGCTTCGCCCACGGTTTACTACAATCTGGGAAACGCCTACTACAAGTCCGGAAAGATTGCATCCGCCATCCTGAACTACGAACGCGCATTGCTGATCAATCCGGGCGACAGGGATTTGCGTCATAATCTGGCGATTGCCAAACTGCGGACAACCGACAGGATCGAACCGGTCGGCGAGTTTTTCCTGGCAGAGTGGTTTCGTTCGGGGCAAAACATGTGCAGTGTCGATAAGTGGGCAGCCATCGGGCTTGCCTGCTTCGTGCTGTTCGTCGGCTGCCTGGCGCTTTATTTCTTTCCCAAGCGCATGGCTTTGAAAAAGACAGGTTTTTATACAGGCATGATTTTGCTCGTGCTGGTGATTGCGGCAAATGTCTTTGCCCGAAACCAAAAACATGCGCTGCAGAGCGGGAATGGCGCCATCGTCTTTGCGCCGACCGTGACCGTCAAAAGTTCGCCGGACAACAGCGGCATCGATCTGTTTGTCCTGCACGAAGGCACGAAAGTGTTTATTAAAAGCGCTGTCGGCGAATGGAACGAAATCGAGCTCGAAGACGGAAACGTCGGGTGGATACGGCAAAAAGACCTGGAAAAAATATAACCCGCCATGCTGGAGCACATACTGGATATCGAGCGGGACGCATTTTTGTGGCTTAATGGCGGACATACACCGTTTTGGGACAGTTTCATGTGGCTTTATTCGGGCAAGGCGGTCTGGATACCGGTGTCGGCGCTTATTCTTTTCATGCTGTTCTACAGGAAGAATCCGAAAGAGTCGCTCCTCATATTACTGTTTCTTGCGCTTGCCATCACGCTGTGCGACCAGTTTGCATCCGGCGTCTGCAAACCTCTTTTCATGCGGCTACGGCCTACGCAGCATCCTGATTTCATGGACGCCGTGCAGACCGTATACAATTACCGGGGCGGCAAATACGGTTTCATCTCGAGCCATGCAGCCAATGCATTTGGCTTTGCGGTGTTTACGCTGCTTTTGCTGCGCGACGGGCGGTATACGGCCGGCATTCTCCTCTGGGCTGTAATGATGTGTTATTCGCGTATATATCTTGGCGTGCATTTCATATCGGACATCGTGCCGGGAATGATTGCGGGTGCGCTGTTCGGATTTTTATGCTACAAGCTCTATTCGTTCGTCCGCGCAAAAGGGTTCAAACGGGCAGGAAGCGCGTCCGGCATGTTTCCCGCCATTCAAAAACGGCTAATCCTCTGCGGACTTTTGACGACGGTTTGTTACATGCTAATATACAGCCATATAAATGTAAACATTTTGCACAACGCACGCGCCGGAACGCCGAATCGGGAATATGCTGTAAAACACTACTGTAGAATATGGATGCAAAAAAGTTTTTTTTCGACGGAAAATTTTGCCGGTTCAAAACTTATGCGTACATTCGAAGCACGAATACAGGAGATTTAAATAATTAATAATAAAGCAGATCTGTTATGACGAAAACAATCACGTTCAATGAACTTCGAGCAATCAAGGACAGTTTGCCGGACGGTACGATTCACTGCATTGCCGACGAAATGGGAATAAGCGTAGAAACCGTTCGGAATTATTTTGGCGGACAGAATTTTAAGGAAGGCAAATGTTGCGGGGTGCATATCGAACCCGGCCCCGATGGCGGAATAGTTGTCCTTAGCGACACTTCCATACTGGAGCGAGCCTTGAAAATTCTGGAAGAGAAGTAAAAAGCGCCCGCGGCAGTCGAGGCGTAAGTTTTTCTCCGAATCCGGGCAAAAGCAGTTTCCCGAAAAAAAATCGTGTAGCAAACCTGTCCTTTACCTGTTTGCGAAAGGATGTTATGTTCAAAAACAAAATAAAAAATTACAACTATGGAAGAAAAATTAATTACTCTGGCAATACACACCTATGAAAAGGCGCAGATACTGAGAACCATCCTCGAATCCGAGGGAATCGACGCCTATATTCATAATGTAAATCAGATTCAGCCGGTCATTTCGGCCGGAGTGCGCGTGCGTATCAAGGAAAGCGATTTACCGCACGCCCTGCGGATAATAAATGACGTCAAATGGCAGGACGACAGCAGCGTGGAAGAAACGCAGACACACCGCGAGAAGACGATACTGATACCGGTCGACTTCTCCGAATATTCCCTTAAAGCGTGCGAACTTGGCTTCAACTATGCCCACCGGACAGGCGCGGAAGTCATGCTGCTGCACGTCTACTTCAATACCTTTATCCCGTCGGTTTTTCCCTACCTGAACAACGAAATCAACAAAAACCTTGAAGACGAATCCATTCATGCCGTATACAGTCGAGTGAAGGAAGACATCGGCAAACTTTGCGGACTGATTAACCGGAGAGTCAGCGACGGCAAGCTGCCGCCGGTCAATTATGACTGTGTGCTTCGCGAAGGGTTGCCCGAAGAAGAAATAATTGCGTATATCAAGGAATATCAGCCGGCCATGATTATCATGGGCACGCGCGGCAACATGCAGAAAAATGCCGACCTGATAGGCAGCGTGACGGGCGAAGTGATTGAACTGACCAAAGCGCCGCTCCTGGCTATCCCCGAACACATTCCGTTCAACGACCTCGGCAAAATGCGACGGCTGGCGTTCGGCACGTCGTTTACGCAGGACGACCTCGTGGCATTCGACCGGCTGACGGAACTGATAAAAGAGATAAAAGACATTCAGATAATACTGTTTAACATCTCGACCAGCCGTAACGAGTGGAACGAAATCCGCCTGACCGGATTCAGAGAATACCTGAAAAAACAGTACCCCGACCTCGCCATCGACTTTGCGGTTACGCCCGACGGCGATTTGCTGGAAGCGATAAACAAATTCGTGCAGGACGAACAGATAGACATCATCGCCTTCAGTTCGCACCGCCGCAGCGTCATCATGCGCGTGTTCAATCCGAGCATTGCGCACAAGATGCTGTTTCACAGCAATACGCCGCTGCTGGTGATTCCGGTTTAGCGGATTGAAGCGATTTTTTTCGCCTTGCAGATCCCGCTTCAGGCACGCGAAGCAAATAACTGTCAGGTACATAATTTCTATTCACATAATTCCATAATTTTCAGAATTTACAAATATGTTAATTCTGAAAATTATGTCACTCTGTTGTTTGTCCACGAATTACACGAATTTACACGAACTGACATGAGAAAATTCGTGTAAATTCGTGTAATTCGTGGACATATATAACCGTTTTTCCCAATCCGTTAGCCCGGAAGATTTGTAAATTCTGAAAATTATGGAATTATGTGAATACAAAGTTATTTCTTATACCGAACTCAGGTCTGAAGATAATATGTTATTCCGGACTGATTTTTTTTACCATAAATAAAAAATCATATATCTTTGCATCAGATTCAGTACAGTCTGCCATATTTTTCGATTGACATGTTTTATTTTCAGTATGACCATATATAAATCCAGAACGGTTATATGTAAACTCGGAACGGTTACACGGAAATTCAAAACAGTTATTCCGGAATACGCAACAATTACACCGAAATGCATAACAGTTATACAAAAATACGGAATAACTGCACCGGAATCCGGAGCAGTTGCACGAAAACACAGGACTGTTGTACTGAAATACGGTACAGTTATCCTGAAATCCGGGACAGTTGCACGGAAATCCGGAGTGATTGCACTACAATCAGGGGCAGTTGCACCGAAACACGGGACTGTTACACCGAAATACGGGGCAGTTGCACCGAAACACGGGACTGTTGCACTGAAATACGGGACTGTTGCACTAAAATACGGGACTGTTGCACCGAAACACGGGACAGTTGTCCCAAAACCGTAAACAGTCGGAAAGAAGTCAGTTATTATTATGTAAATAAACAGTTTAAGAGTAATATATTTATAATAGAAATAATTTAAAAAGCGTGATTATGAAAAGAAAAACTGATATTCCAAGAAGTATGACCAGTTTTACGGATTATATGAGCATTGCATATAATACGGCAGAAGAGAACATAACCGTATATGGTATAAATCCAGACGAACTTGCAAAAATAAAACCTCTGTTTGATGAGTTTATGGTGCAGGAATCGTTGTGTGTAAATCCGTATACGGCTACCAAATCCAACCGTGACGCGCGATTTGTCGCACGTGCGAAGCTCGAAAAACAGTGGCGCGTGTTTCTGAACCGCGAGATTCGCCTGAATGACGCAATCAGCATCGCAGAGAAAGAGATATTCGGCATCTTTCCGCACGACAGCGCCCGTACGCCCGTATCCAGTCCGAAGTCTACGGGAAAGGTCAACGTGGTGCGCACCGGTGCATGCCAGTTTGATGTCATCGTCGGCGACACTGCTACGGGCAAAAGAAAGCGACCCGCCGATGCCGCAGGCAGCAATCTCTATCTGGCCGTCACGGAAGTGAACGAACCGGAACCGCACCGGGAATCGTACCGTTTCGCGGGTTTTTCGTCCAGATGCCGTCATACGGTGGTCTTTTCCAGCGCACATTTCGTCAAGCGCGCCTGGCTTTATGTGCGCTACACCAGCCGTCGCGGGCAGGAAGGGCCGGAAGGTCCCGTCGCGTCCTTTATCGTCAATTGAGCGGAAGATTCAAAGATTCAAAAACTACGGGATTCGGGATTCAAAAATCCGGCTATTCAGCCGTATATCCCGTGTGCGGCATACGGTTATGCCGTCAGGAGAGCAGCGACACGATTTCTTCCCAGCCGGACTGCGTGAGCGGATTGTTGCTGTTGATAAACGTTTCGGCGAGATCGATCTTTGATTTTTGCAGCTGCTGTATTTTTTCCTCGACGGTATCGGTCGAGATGAAGCGGTAGGCGATGACGGGTTTGTCCTGTCCGATGCGGTGCGCACGGCTCAGCGCCTGCAGTTCGGCCGCCGGATTCCACCACGGGTCGACGATGAACACATAGTCTGCCGCCGTCAGGTTCAGCCCGATACCGCCTGCCTTGAGGGAGATGAAGAAACAGTGCACCTGCTGCGCGCTGTCCGAGAAACGGTGGATGGCTTCCTCGCGTTCACGGCCTGTCATTTCGCCCGTGAGCATGGCGTAGCGCCAGCCTTCGGCGTCGAACTTGCCGGCCAGCAGACGCAGATG
>JAIRLL010000241.1 GCA_031259505.1 Tannerella sp. | reverse complement strand
CGCCCCGTTGATCTCCACGGGCGACCCGTTGACCTTGCTAAAAGTTAAGAGTTATGGATGCTGACAACTCTTAACTCTTTAAGTGTCGTCCCTGCGGGAAGTACTGTCATACCTTATTTATTTCGCATTACTGAAAATCGACGCAGTCAAATATGCATCCCCGCGAAAAATACCTGCCGTCTCTATACGGAAAATGACTATCTTTGCCGCGAATTCGGACTGTTCAGAGACACAATTGATGAAAACAGATTACTTTGATGGATATACGGGGATCGCTATGGGAGAAGGCCAGTTCTATTATGACATTCTCCTGCTTGCCATCATTGTTTTGATCGCCATGTTTTCCTTCGTCTTCAGATATTTCCATCCGCTGTTCGTCAAGATGTGGAAAGATTTGGTGACGCTCAAGGAACGCCGGAGCATTTTCGATACGGACGTCCGGAAAAACCTGTTTTTCGACGGCTTCATGCAGTTCCAGACCATTTTTCTGCTCACAGTTTTCTGTTTTCTGGCATATTATCAATACATGGGAAGGCTGAATTACGAAATAAAACCCGCCTTTGCTTCCTTCGCCGCCATCTTCGTATTCATCTATGCGTACTTTCTGTTCAAGCAGTTGCTGTATTACGTGTACGGACATATCCTCAGCGAGAAAGGCGAATACAGACTGTGGTCGGCAAGTTATGACACGATAAGCTACATCTGGGAAATACTTTTATACATACCCGTGCTGTGGCTGATATTCGACGGCCAACACCTGTCCGGCGCAGTTGTTTTCTTCCTGTCTGTTTACATTTTGTTTAGAATTGCAGTTATTTACATAACAATTCGCATATTTTACCACAAAAAAACGGGATTTTTATATTTAAGTTTGTATCTTTGCGCCCAAGAAATTATACCTCTGTTATTTTTGTACGAAGGTTTTAAATATTTGCATAACATTATTCAGATGAGTACTTTATGGCACTGAGTATTAAAAAGTTACTGGTATCGCAACCCAAGCCTGCATCAGAAAAGTCTCCGTACTTTTCCATTGCAGAGAAATACGGCGTGGAGATAGACTTCCGTCCGTTCATCAAAGTTGAACCCCTGACAGCCAGAGAATTCAGGCAGCAGAAAATTTCCATTCTGGATTACACGGCCATCGTTTTTACTGCCCGTACGGCCATCGACCATTTCTTCCATCTGTGCGAAGACCTGCGAGTAGCCATCCCGGAAACGATGAAGTATTTCTGCATGACGGAAACCATTGCAGTCTATCTGCAGAAATATATCATCTACCGGAAGCGGAAAATCTTTTACGGTCAGACCGGAAGACCGGAAGACCTGGCAGCCGTCATCTCCAAACATTCGAAGGAGAAATACCTTATGCCCACATCGGACGTGCACAGGGATGATTTGATGAATCTTATAAATACGAAAAAAATACATTACAGGACTTCCGTGATGTACCGTACCGTATCGACAGAATTTTCCAAAGACGAGAAGTTCGACTACGACATGCTTCTCTTCTTCAGTCCTGCGGGCATCTCTTCGCTGTTGAAGAATTTTCCCGATTTCAGGCAGGAAAACATCAAGATCGGATGTTTCGGACCATCTACGGCCAGGGCGGCGCTGGAAGCCGGTCTGCGGCTCGACGTGGAAGCCCCGACTCCCGAAGCCCCTTCAATGACGGCAGCTCTCGAACTGTATCTGAAACGGGAATCCGGCGATAGAAAAAATGGACAACAGGCGTGCAACACTCACTAAAAGCGAGCGGCTGTCCGGAAAGCGCCATGTGGATACGCTCTTTGCAAACGGCTCGTCTTTTGTGGTCTATCCTCTGCGCGTCATCTATTTTCACATGGAAAAAGACAAACGGACGGAGACAGTGTCCGTACTGGTGCACGTGCCGAAAAAGAAACTGAGACACGCCACAGACCGCAACTTCGTCAAACGCAGGATACGCGAAAACTACCGGCTCCGCAAACACGTCCTGACCGGTGCGCTTGCCGGCGGCGGACAGTCGTTGCTGGTGGCTTTTCTTTATCTGGACACCCGGAAATCTGCTTTTGCGACTGTCGGACGGGCTATGGAAAAGGCGCTGCATACGCTTTGCAGAAAAGTGTGCGGAACACAGTGTGAAATTCAGGATTCAGAATTTGAAGATTCGGAAAAATGAAACGTCTGCTCGTGCAAATCCTCCTGATGCCTGTCTATTTCTACAAATACTGCATCTCTCCGCTGAAACCGGCCACGTGTCGCTACACACCGACGTGTTCGGAATATGCCGTGCAGGCGCTCAAAAAGCACGGGCCGCTGAAAGGCTTGCGGCTGGCGCTCAAACGAATCTGCCGGTGCCATCCCTGGGGAGGACACGGATACGACCCTGTCCCGTAATGCCGTGATGTATTGCGATGTCCATACGCACCGAATGTCCGTTCGCCCCGAAGACCGGGCGATTGTCGCGGCAGACATCCGCCGGCCGGCGCTCAGCCCGCAGGTCCGCTACGCCGCAGGCATTCATCCCCGCGAAGCCTCCGGCGATGCCCTGCCTCTGCTGTATGAACTGGCGAAAAATCCCCTCGTGGCGGCAATCGGAGAAACGGGTCTGGACAGGCGCCACGGCCCGTCGCTCGCCGTACAGGAAGCGCTGTTCATCGCCCACATCAAACTGGCGGAGGCGACGGGGAAACCTCTCATCATTCACTGTGTCAAGGCGTGGGGCGAGTTGCTGCGCATACGTAAAACGTCCGGTAGCCACGTCCCGTGGATTGTTCACGGGTTCAGGGGCAACGGCACGCTTGCCGGTCAACTGCTCAATGCCGGTTTCTACCTTTCGTTCGGCCTGCATTTCAGGGCGGAAGCCGCGTCGCGCGCATGGATGGCGCGCAGACTGTTTGCCGAAACCGACGACGACGACGGTATTGACATACGCGACGTATATGCCGCACTCGCCGCGTCGCTCGACGTCGCGCAGGAAGATCTGTCGCGGCAGATAGAAGAAAATTTCCGGAAAATCGGGTGACGCCCCATGCAGGGAAAAGATATGCAGAACCGGTGCGGTCTGTACTGCATTGAATATCGACGCGGGAGGGAGGTGTGTGGAGTATACCGGACTCGAACCGGTCACCTCGACACTGCCAGTGTCGCGCTCTAGCCAGATGAGCTAATACCCCGATTTTGTTTTTCGCGTACAAAGATAAATGTTTTTACGGATATATCCTTTATCTTTGCTCAAATTTTGACAGCAAAAAAACAATCAGACCGGATATGATTCGCGACCGCATTATACTGGGCATCGACCCCGGCACCATCGTAATGGGCTACGGCATACTTGCCGTCGAACGCAACAAGCCGCGTATCGAGGCGATGGGCGTACTGTCGCTCAGCAAATTCGACGACCACTACGTCCGTCTCCGCCGTATCTACGAACGTATGACTGCGCTGATAGACGAATATCATCCCGACGAACTGGCTATCGAAGCGCCGTTTTTCGGGAAAAACGTGCAGAGCATGCTCAAACTCGGCCGCGCGCAGGGTGCGGCCATCACGGCGGCGCTCAACCACGATATTCCCGTCTTCGAATACGCGCCGCTGAAAATCAAAATGGCTATCACGGGAAACGGAAATGCTGCCAAGGAACAGGTCGCCGGCATGTTGCAGCATATCCTCCATATTCCCGACGAAAATATGCTGCCGCAACTGGACGCTACCGACGGTCTTGCCGCCGCCTACTGCCACTACCTGCAAGCCAACCGACCCAAAGAGGGAAAAGATTCCTCAAACTGGAAGGATTTTATTGCCAGACACCCGGACAAGGTCAGGAAATAGCGGTGAGGGATGCAAAATAAAAATAAAACAAGTTCTCCGGTTTTCATCTCTGCTGTCGCCCGTGCATACCGTTTTTGCGAATACCTGCTTATCAGCGGAAATGTCTTTGATAATTTGTTCCGTATCATATTATTTGATTAATTATTGTTTCCAACACCCCTGCATAATAGAATGGCAAGTTAACAAGTCTGAACTTTTTTCCTTTTTGCGTTGTAACTTCGTCGATTGAAAACGGCTGCGACCAAACGCGTACCGCAATATTGTGAGGACATTCATCCATAAACAAATGCAAGGATTTGAGTTTGGAGTTATGCCCCGATTTTACTTCAACGGGGATAATCCGGCTATTGTGTTGCAAAACAAAATCTACTTCTGCCTGGGAGGTGTTTTTATCGCGCACCCAAAAAGTTCGCCGACTTGAAACACGGCTGTCTATGGCGAGCAGTTCCTGAGCTACAATCTGTTCGGCTATTTTTCCTCGCCACACGTCGGAAATATCGGTTGCACCGAGTATTTCCTTTTGTACGCCAGCGGCATAATTAACTAATCCGCAATCAAGCCACAGTAATTTTGGCGCGCGTCTCAGGTTTTTAACTATTGGCGGGAGGCAATTAGTTGCAGGGTAGCAAAGTTCCAGAATAAAAGTCTTTTCCAGTGTGCGAAAAGCCTCGCCCATTTCGCGCGCCTTATACGACGAACCAGCAAAACCGCCCAGTGTAATGCGTTCTGTGGCAAATTTCCAGCCTTCCTGCAAAATATGACGAATGATCTGGCTCATCGTTTCGTTGCGGGCATATTTTTTCACATCATCGTGGTAACTTGTCAGCAAACTTTCGTAGATTCTGTTCAATCCTGCAAAATCTTTGTTTTCGGCATAATCGGCAACTGCTTCAGGCATTCCGCCTGTCAGTGTGAAAGTATTAAACAAATTCATTGTCCTGCCGTGCAATGCTTCAGGTATTCGAATGTCGGTCAACGCTTTTTCGAGTAATGTTTCGCCGACAGCCCGTAAAAATTCACAGAAAGTGCAGGGACGAACTGCCAAATATTCTACACGTCCTACAGGAAACGATACGTTTTTGCTCAGCATCGTCTCCAACAGCGACCCTGCTGCAATTACGTATAAACCGGGTATCTTCGCTTCGTAAAAATAGCGAAGTTTCATGATTGCCGTTTTTGAATTTTGAATTTCGTCGATAAACAGAAGCGTTCTTCCATCCCGTTTTTCCCTGTTGCAAAACAGGAAGATTTCAGCCAGAAGATCGTCAATTTCCTGTTCTTTTTCGAACAGTGTCATTGCATTCGGATTTTTTTCAAGATTCAGATTGAGATAATTTTCAAAGTTCCGTGAAAAACCGTCTACAAGCGTAGTTTTGCCCGTCTGACGGGAACCTCTTAATATTAATGGTTTGCGATTTGGTCTTGCTGCCCACATTTCCAATTCCGTAATGATATTTCTTTCAAACATATTCCTGAATTTTTCTGCAAAGATAATGCTTTTGTTTCAAAATTAGGGTATAAATCGAAGAAGTCTGTACGAAAATCAGGGTAAGGACATTCCGGTTCTGTTTCAAAGTTAGGGTAAATTCCCGGCAATGCGCCGTCGGCCACATTTCTTCGCATAAGTATTTCAACGAGGTAATGCCGCGGGGTGCAGTCTGTATTTTGTCCAAATTCAGTAATCAGCCACTTGGGATTGAGGTCGGGCAAAAAGGTGTTGCGTAATGCATCACGACGAAGACAGAGTCTTCGCAGAGTGGGGACTGCCTTACTGAATGACTGAATAATAGCATCTTTGAATTTATTCATTCCCGGGATGGGAGGTATCCGCATTCGGTTATTCAGTCATTCTTGCGGTAAAGAATGTCTGCCGGCAGAGGCGGCAGCATGGCTGTAAATCCGCAACTCCGCCCGGTTTATATTGAACGATATTATTTCAAGTCTGGATTATTTTTAAACTCCGCTTAATAGATGATTCAACGGGTTTAAGCCATGACCGTTTTCTGCATCGGGAATCTGCTCAAACCGTACTTTACTTTTTAATTCCGGAAACTGCCGCGAAACTAAATCTTCGGCAACCGAAACGGCGTCATTGGACGCCTGAATGATAACTGCCGAAAAACACAGTAACAGCATAAACAATCTTTTGTTCATCTGATATTTTTTTTAGAAGTTGCGAACTGCGTAAGCGAGTTCGCAACTTTCATATATAACTCATTCATGAAAAATTTATTGCCATAACGGATGCTGTTTTAAAGCATTTGTTTTGCTTGTCAGAAGAGCGGATTCGGGAATGGGCCATACATAATATTTATCGCCGGGGAAAACGGTTGTATTAATCAGTTCGCCGCCATTCGCGCCGTTTGGAATTTCAAACACTTCCGTTTTACTGCCGTCAAGACTTACGGGAATCGTCAGTTTATCCATGTAAGTAGCCGCCGTGCCGTCAGGATTGAACGTCCTGGCTATGTGCATGGAGTACTGTTTCCTGTTCAGTCGCTCTTCGAACAGATGCCAGCGCTTCAAGTCCCAATACCGTTTATTCTCACCTAACAATTCCACTACACGTTCATTGCGTATCAATTTCCGCAGACTTTCCGTTGTCGGGTTTGTTGTTTCCGTAACGGCAGGCATTCCGACACGCGCACGCAATTGGGTTAGCGCATTGCGTATTTCGCCCGACGCGCTGTAGGCCTCGTTCATGGCTTCGGCATAAAGCAGTAACAATTCGCCGTACCGGTAATTGACGGCGCTGCCATGATTGCCGTTACCGCCCTTGTACCTGTCCCAATACTTGATATATATATAACCTGTAGGAGAGCGATGTAGAGTCGACATTTCACTTTTCACATAGTTATAATTTTCAACCGTTGATTGATTTCCGTTATCATCATATACATATCTGGATAACGTATTGATTCGGAA
>JAIRLL010000130.1 GCA_031259505.1 Tannerella sp. | reverse complement strand
TACATATCGATGAGCGAGTACGAGACCGTCCCCGGACGCACGGATATTTTCCTGCAACGTAACCCGTTATTTCCGTATGCCCGTTACGAGTGGATTCTCGAACTGAAATACTGCAAAGTCTCGGAAACCGAGACGGAAATCGACGCCAAACGCAAAGAAGCTCTCTCGCAAATCGACGAATATATCAACGCCTACCGGACGAAAGGCCGTCCCGACCTGAAAGCCGCTGTGATTGTCTTCGTCGGTAAGGATAAATTTGAGATAACGGAAGTTCTATAATATACTGCGCGCATCAAAAAATTGACGGGGCAAGAATGTGCATAATTTCCAACAAAATGACAGAAAATGCCCCCGGATTAAAACAATCTGCGGGCGTCAGAAAATTGGCGAGGCAAAAATGCACACGGGTTCCGACAAAATGGCATAAAATACCCCCGGATTAAAATAATCTGCGGGCGTCAGAAAATTGACGGGCAAAAACGCACACGGTTTATGACAAAATGGCAGAAAATACACCTGTATTAAAATAATCTGCAACCGTCAGAAATTTTTATTGCAAAAATGTCCGTCATCACGGAAATAATGATTGATTGTGTCACGAATTTATATCAAATTTCGGCGGTGTCCATATTCTATTGAGGTTCTACCGGGAATTGCGTGGAAAGGTATCATCAATGCTATACTGTTTCAGGTAAATGCCGGGAGGTTCCTCCCTCCAGTCTCCGACAAACGGCGCCGTCATTCCGGACGAAGCGAGGAATCTCAACCCAAAGCCTTTTATCGGGTGAGGGTTGCGCCATGACAGGATATCTGACACAAAGAGAGACACGGAGGACACAGAGAGAAAAATCCCCGTGTTCTCCATGTCTCCGTGTTTGAACAGTTTATATGTTATTTATTTCGCGTGGCTGAACGGGCGGAAATGACGGGGATTTCTCCCTGTTTCGCCAGTTTCAGTTCGTCGATCAGGCGCGGGCACTGCCCCCACTTGTCTATCATATAAAGGACATAGCGGATGTCGACGCCGATGCAGCGCTGCAGTTCGGATTCGAAGGCGATATCGCCGCTCATGGCTTCCCAGTTGCCGTCGAAGGCAAGTCCGATGAGGCGGTTGTGTCTGTCGAAAATCGGGCTGCCGGAGTTGCCGCCCGTGATGTCGTTGTTTGTCAGGAAGCAAAGCGGCAGTTCGCCTTTCGTATTGGCGTATGGGGAGAAGTCTTTTGCCTTGAGCAGGTCGATGATTTCCGGCTGCACGTAAAACTCGTCGCTGGTCGCATCTTCCTTTTCCAGCACGCCTCTTTCGGTCGTGTAATAGTCGTACCACGTGCCGTCGGACGGACGGTATCCGCTGATGGAGCCGTAGCTCAGGCGCATCGTGAAATTGGCGTCCGAATAAAACGTCCTGTCGGGATACATTTCCTGCAAACCGGCAAAGTAGAGCCGCTCGGCCTTTTCGACGTCGGCGCTCGCCGCAATCATCTCCTGCTGCAGGTCGAATATGGCAAAGACGACGGATGTCGACAACTCTGCAGCAGGGTCTTTCTTCATCGCCCTGTCGTACTGCGCCCTGTCGCGAAGCAATGCGGCTATCTTTTCGTATGACACGAACGACGTCTTCCGGAACACGTCGTTCGCATATTTTTCGTAGTCTCCCCTGTATTTCCTGTCCGTTTTCGAGTAAATATCGGGCAGGTATCGGGCAGGAACACGCTCCTTTACGATTTTCATCATAGACGCCAGCACCTTGCGGTCGAGTTCGCGTTCATAGTCCTTGAAAAACGGCCGGAATTCTTCTTCCAGTATCAGATCGATTTCTTCGGGCGTACTGTTTTTCATGTCCACGGCATGAACCATGCGTGCAAGGCGGACTATTTCGGCTCCTCCGGCAAAGGCTTCGGCCAGATAGGTGACATGCCGGCGGTATTCCGCCGATGCGGTATATCCTTTTTCCAGCCAGTCCAGTACATCGCCGTACTTTGCCTTGCGTTCCGGAGCGCCGTTCACCCATTCGGCAAAAGCGGCTTCTTCGGCTTTCTTGCGTGCAATCACGTGCAGTTTCTCCAGTCCGCGGTTCATCCCGATGGAGTTCTTCCAGTAATTGGCGCTTCCGGCATACTTGGATGCATACTTGATGCGCACGGCATCGCTGGCTAACATACTTTCACGCCATATATCCTGTTTGATGCCGCGCACTTCGATTCGCGGCTTGTTGCTATCCTCAATACGCTGCTTCACGCCCCACGAGCAAAGGTAACGGAAGGTGCTGCCCGGAAAACCGAGCGTCATTGCATAGTCATTTTCTCTGTAGCCCTGCAACGATACTTCCGCAAAATATTCGGGATTATACGGACGGTTGCCTTCCGCATATTCCGCCGGGCGGTTTTCGGCGTCCGCATACACGCGGAAAACGGAAAAGTCGCCCGTATGACGGGGCCACATCCAGTTGTCCGTATCGCCGCCAAACTTGCCGACCGAGCTGGGAGGGGCGAAAACAAGGCGCACGTCGCGATAAATGGCATACACCACCAGAAAATATTTGTTCTGACTGTAGAACGGCACGACTTCTGCCGACGAAAATTCGTCGCGTCCGATGGAATCGCATATCGCCTCGCCGATGGAATCGGCTTTGATAATCCGGTCATATTCATCTTCTATCCCGGCTACATCTGCCAGAATACGGTCGCTCACGTCCATCGTTTCCTTCAAGTAGTAGACGTTCAAGCCGGGTACAGGTATCTCGTCTTCGACAGACTGCGAAACAAAACCATCCCTGAGATAATCGTTCGTCACGCTGCTCAATTTCTGGAGCGAACCGTATCCGCAATGATGATTGGTGAAAATCAATCCCTTGTCGGACACCGTGATGCCCGTACAGCCACCTCCGAAGATCACCACCGCATTCGCTATGCACGGCGTCGAATCGCTGTACAACTGCTCAAAAGGCGCTTCAAAACCCAAATCTCTCATCCGCGCCAGATTGCGCGCGTTCAACTCTTTCATTACCCACATGCCTTCGTCGGCATACGCAAGGTTTATACCCACCAGCAGCAACAATGCTGCACATACTTTTTTTACCTGATTCATTTGTTTATTTTTCAATTAATATATTTGTTAATGCATTCTGAAATATTGCCCGATATACGGAATTTCCGACAGAGGAAGGTCGCGCCTGATTATGAAACCGACAAACAGCAACCACAAAACGGTGCGATACAAAAGCCGCAGACCGGCCGGTTCGATATGCGGAATCATGCCTGCCGCACACAGTCCCGCCGCAAGCAAGCCATACAGCAGCGCCGAACGCAAATCGTATGACACCGGATACTTCTTCCGCCCGACAAAATACGAAAGCGTCATCATCAGCAAATTGCTTGCGAACGAAGCCCATGCGCACGCCATATAACCGTAATGCGGCACAAAAAGCACAATAATCGCAATCGTCGAAAGGCATCCGGCAATGGAAAAATATGCACCCCAAACGGTTCTGTCCGTCAATTTATACCACACCGACAGATTGAAGTATATCCCGAAACACAATTCGCCGAGCATCACGACCGGCACCACTTTCAGCCCCGGATAAAATTTCGCATCGACAAAATACTTAAGCGCATCGTCGAGATAAAACACGACGCCAAGAAAAATGACCCATGCAAAAATGATATAATACTTCATCGCCCCGGCATAGGCTTTCCGCTCGTCGCCTCCCCTGTTTCTTGCAAAAATGAACGGTTCGTAAGCATAACGAAACGCCTGTACAAACATGACCATCACGACCGCAATCTTGAAGCACGCGCCGTAGACACCCAATTGTGCCGTAGCAAACGCTTTGTCTTCAAACAGAAACGGGAAAAGAATCTTGTCTGCCGTCTGATTCAGTATGCCCGCAATTCCCAGTATCAATATGGGAAACGAATAGGCAAGCATCTGCTTCAGCACGCGAAAATCCATCCCGGCGCGAAAGCCCGGAAGTATCTCCGGCAATAGCGCGAGAAACGTAAAAACAGATGCAATCACATTGGATACCAGTATATAGCCCACACCGTAATCCGCCTTGTAAAACCATTCCATCCATCCGGGATGCGATGAATGGACGAGCGGACATACGACGAGAAAAAAAATGTTCAGCAAAATAGTCAGTCCTATATTTGCCAGTTTGATTGTGGCAAAACGAACGGCTTTACGCCTGTATCTCAAGTAAGCAAACGGCATGCAGCAAAAAGCGTCTACTGCCACGATTGCCGCCAGCATCCCGATATACTCCGGATGAGCGGCGTAGTTCATCCACAGGCTTAAAGGATGCAACAACCACATACATAAGGCCAGAAACAGTATCGATGTAAAGCCTGTGCTGTACAATGTCGTCCCGTACACGCGCATCGGTTCGCGTTCTTCCTTTTTGTTGATGAAGCGGAAAAGTCCCGTTTCCATGCCGTAACAGAGCACCACGAGCAGCAACGCCGTCCATCCGTAAAGATTGGTGACCGTCCCGAAGTCTCTCGTTCCGCCGGCAAGTACGCGGGTATAAAGCGGCACCATCATCCAGTTCAGGAAACGACCGACGATACTGCTCAGCCCGTAAATGGCGGTATCTTTCGCCAATCGTTTCATGCCTTCTGCCATTTCGTCGTCTTTTAATCGAACAATGAACCCTGTCCGAACGGACGTGATTTGCCCAGATGACTGTAAGCCAGCGTCGTGACTTCGCGTCCGCGCGGCGTACGTTTGATGAAGCCTTCCTGTATAAGGAAAGGTTCGTACACTTCTTCCAGCGTACCCGGGTCTTCTCCCAGCGCCGTGGCGATAGTCGAAAGGCCAACCGGGCCTCCTCCAAATTTATCAATAATCAGCGTCAGCAGTTTATTGTCAATCTGGTCCAACCCGTAACGGTCGATGTGCAATGCTTCCAGCGCATAGCAGGATATTGCCTTGTCGATTTGCCCGTTTCCTTTCACCTGTGCAAAGTCGCGCACGCGTCGCAGCAGGGCGTTGGCAATACGCGGAGTACCGCGGCTGCGGCCGGCAATTTCTTTAGCCGCATCCTTTTCGCAGGCAATGTTCAATATGTCCGCACTCCGCAGGACGATTTTTGCAAGCGTCTGCGCATCATAGTATTCCAGATGCAGATTGATGCCGAAGCGGGCGCGTAGCGGGCTGGTAAGCAAACCGCTGCGGGTCGTCGCGCCTATCAGCGTAAACGGCGCCAGATCAATTTGGATGGAACGGGCGCTCGGCCCCTTGTCTATCAGGATGTCGATGCGGAAATCTTCCATCGCCGAATAAAGATATTCTTCCACCACCGGACTGAGGCGATGTATCTCGTCAATAAACAAAACGTCGTTTTTCTCCAGCGAGGTCAGCAAGCCGGCCAGGTCGCCAGGCTTGTCCAGCACAGGACCTGACGTCACCTTGAAGCCGACGTCCAATTCGTTCGATATGATATTCGAAAGCGTAGTCTTTCCCAACCCGGGCGGGCCGTGAAGCAACACGTGGTCAAGCGCTTCCCTTCGCATCCGCGCAGCCGTTACGAAGACTTTCAGATTCTCAACCACAGCCGTTTGGCCACTGAAACTCTGAAACGTAAGCGGCCGCAGCGCATTTTCGTACTCATGCTCAGACTCCGGTATCCGGTTTACTTCGCGTATGTCAAAACTTTCATCCATGCAGAATTTTCTCCAACAAGCGACAAAGGTAGTAAAAAGAGGCGTAAAATCGGATGTATTATGTTTAAAGTTTATAATCTGCTAAATATAAATGCCATATATTTGTATTTTCCGGTTCGGACAACGATTTGGCGTCGCATATACGGCTGTTTGCATGTCCGGTTCAAACATGATTCCGGCTTATGTGCCCCACGTTTCGCGGTCGAGGTTGCGATAATTGATGGCTTCCGCCAGATGGTGCGGCATGATGCCGGGTGCGTCTTCCAAATCGGCTATCGTACGCGACACTTTCAATATCCTGTCGTATGCGCGTGCGGAAAGATTGAATTTCTGCATGGCATTTTTCAGCAACTCCAGTCCGGCATTGTCGGGAACGGCATATTTATGAAGCAGTTTCGAATTCATCTGTGCATTGCAGTATGTGTGCGGATACGAAACGAATCGTTTTCCCTGTATCTCGCGTGCGCGGATGACACGTTCGCGAATGTTTGCGCTCGGCTCTGCCGGTTTCTGTTCGGATATTTTTTCGAAGGGGACGGGCACGATCTCAATCTGTATGTCGATGCGGTCCAGCAACGGGCCTGAAATGCGGTTCATGTATTTCTGCACGACGCCGTGCGCACACAGACACTGCCGTTCGGGATGATTGTAATATCCGCACGGGCAGGGATTCATGGAGGCAACCAGCATAAAACTGGCGGGGTAATCTACCGCAAACCGTGCGCGCGAGATGCCGATACGCCGGTCTTCGAGCGGCTGACGCAGCACTTCCAGCACACTCCGGTTAAATTCGGGGAGTTCATCCAGAAAAAGCACGCCGTTGTGTGCCAGGCTAATTTCGCCCGGCTGGGGAAATGTGCCACCTCCAACCATTGCAACGTCCGAAATCGTATGATGCGGTGAGCGAAAAGGCCGCTGAGCCAGCAGCGACATGTTTTTTTCCACTTTTCCGGCGACGGAATGGATTTTGGTCGTCTCGAGCGCTTCCTGCAGGGTAAACGGCGGAAGGATGGACGGAAGCCGTCTGGCCATCATCGACTTTCCGCTTCCCGGCGGGCCTATCATAATGATGTTGTGCCCTCCCGCAGCCGCTACTTCAAGCGCCCGTTTGACACTTTCCTGTCCGCGTACTTCCGAAAAGTCGCAATCGAACTGTTGCTGGCGGGCATAAAATTCTTCGCGCGTATTGACGACGGTTGGTTCCAGTTCGCCTTTTCCGCAGAAAAAATCTACCACTTCCCTGATATTTTCGGCTCCACAGACTTTCAGATTATTGACTACCGCCGCTTCACGTGCATTTTGTTTGGGCACGATCAGTCCTTCAAAACCGTCTTCGCGCGCCTTGATGGCGATGGGCAGTGCGCCCTTGACAGATTGCAGGCTGCCGTCCAGCGACAGTTCGCCCATCAGCATGTATTTCTCCAGTTTCTCCACGTCGAAATCGATTTCATTGGCCGCAGCCAGGATACCGATTGCCAGCGGCAGGTCGTATGCCGCGCCTTCCTTGCGAATGTCGGCCGGCGCCATGTTCACTACAATCCGGCAGCGGGGAAATTTCAGGTCGCTGACCTGCAACGCTGAAATAATCCGTTCGTGGCTTTCGCGCACCGCCACATCCGGCAGCCCTACAAGGAAAAACTGGATGCCTTTCGTGCAATTCACTTCAATCTTTATCAGTGTGGCTGAGATGCCCTGTACGGCGGCGGCATAAGTTTTAACCAGCATAAGACTTCTTCATTTTACCGGAATCAACTCGTCCAATTTTTGCTTCAGTTCGATTCCGTTGTCCGTTTTCAACACAATGTTTCCCGTCCGGCCTATCAGATAGCACATGGGAATAGACGATACATTATACGTATCAATCATCTCGATGGCCTGTCCGGCCGAATCCGTCACCACGTTCCAGTGCACCGTATCCTTCGCCATTGCCTTGCGGATTGCTTCCGGATTCTCGTCGAGGCATATCAGCACAACGTTTACCGAATTTTCGGAGAACACTTCAATCAGTTCGTCCAGAAACAGATCTTTCGTGTGACACATGTCTTCCCACATGGAGACAAAAGCCAGTATGCAATAGCTGTTGTTGAACGAGGTCGCATCATATGTTTTTCCATAAATATCCCGCACGCTGAAATCGGGCGCCTGCGCTCCGACGATGGTTCTTTTTGCTTTCCGGCTGAATGTCTTTATCTCTTTCACGACATAAAAATCGTCCAACTGTTCGTCCAATACGGCCAGAAGTTCGTCGGTAAACAGCGGATTTTCAGGGTCGGAAAAATATTCTCCGATAAGGATGGCGGAAACTTTCCTGTCGGGATATTTTCGGATAAACGCTTCGGCCTGAATATGAAGTTCATGGCTGATATTGGCAAGGCGGGATGTGCTGTTGTCTGCCATTTGCTCCTTTCCGAAGTTGTTGCGCATAAGGTCGGCCTGTTCTTTCAGCAGCGGGGCGACTCCTTTTCTGAAAAGCGATAGCATCTCGTTAATTTCTCCTCCCTTGATTTCAGCCAGTTGTGGATAGCGGGCATCTCCCGTAACGGTCATTTTCACATACGGTTCAAGATAGACCGTAATCCACTGCGTCTGATTGTTGTAATATAGTGTAAGGGTACGAAAGCCTTCCACCGCCTGATTGATAACGCATGCGCTCCTGCCGTCATACGCAAGCGTATCTACTATCTTCAGGTCGGCAGATTCGAATACGACATAAAGCGTCTGTTCAGGCAAATTGTCGAGGTCGACTTTCACCCTGTACGCCATTTTCTCCTTGCACGCGGCAAGCAAAATTACGGCCGTTAATCCGTATATGTACTTTTTCCACATCTGAGATTCCACTAATAGATAAAATTCGCGGTAAAGATAATGAATAAAAGTTTAATACCTCTTTGTTTTTGGTAATAAAATTTACTTAACCATGATTATTCCGCAAAAAAACGCAGAGCCACAACGGCTCTACGTTCTTTTTATCGGCTTCATACTCTTACAGTTTCGGCCCGGCTGCAATTAAAGATTTCCCGAGATCGTTTCCGGTGAATTTTGTGAAATTCTTGATGAACCGTCCGGCAAGATCATTTGCCTTTTCTTCCCACTGGGAAGCGTCGGCATACGTATCGCGCGGGTCGAGGATTTTGGGATCTACGCCCGGCAATGCGGTCGGCACGATGAAATCAAAATAGGGAATGTCTGTCGTCGGCGCATGGTCGATCGAGCCATCGAGGATGGCGTCGATGATTCCGCGCGTATCCTTGATGGATATGCGTTTGCCCGAACCGTTCCAGCCGGTGTTCACCAGATAGGCGGTTGCGCCGGACACTTTCATCTTTTTCACCAGTTCTTCGCCGTATTTCGTCGGGTGCAACGAGAGGAACGCGGCGCCGAAACATGCCGAGAAAGTGGGTGTCGGTTCTGTGATGCCGCGTTCTGTTCCGGCCAGTTTCGCCGTAAATCCGGACAGGAAATAATACTGCGTCTGTTCGGGCGTCAGGATGGATACGGGAGGCAACACGCCGAAAGCGTCGGCCGACAGGAAGATCACTTTCTTCGCGTGGTCGCCCTTCGATATCGGCTTGACGATGTTCTTGATATGATTGATCGGATACGATACGCGCGTATTTTCCGTCACGCTTTTATCGGCGAAATCAATCTTGCCGTTTGCATCGACAGTTACGTTTTCGAGCAGCGCGTCGCGCCTGATGGCTTCGTAAATATCCGGTTCGGCTTCGGCGCTCAGGTTGATCACCTTGGCATAGCAGCCGCCTTCAAAGTTGAATACGCCGTCGTCGTCCCATCCGTGTTCGTCGTCGCCGATGAGGAGGCGTTTCGGGTCGGTAGACAGTGTCGTTTTTCCCGTGCCGGACAGGCCGAAGAAGATGGCCGTCTCTTTGCCCTGCAGGTTGGTG
>JAIRLL010000167.1 GCA_031259505.1 Tannerella sp. | reverse complement strand
GTGGCTGGCCAAGTCGGTCAACGACGCCCTTGCCGGCTCGCTGATGCTGGGTTTGAAGAAAGACGGCTGGTATGGCAAGATGCGATATTCCGAACAGCATTTCGGCGACTACCGCATCCCGGCCGACACCGTCGTCTATCTCACGCAGCGCCAGCCGGTCTACGGGCGACGGCTGAAGAATACCGCCGGTTTCGAGCGCGACGCTTCCGTGTATGCGGAACACCGCGCGGGCAGACGTATCTCCCGTTACGCCCTGAGCAATGTCTACCAGAAAACCGGATTCTTCCCCGGCGCGCACGGTATTCCCGACATTTCCCGCCTGCAGGACGACGGCAACAGCCGCAACATCGAACTGCCATACAGTACGGTCAATCACCTGAAGGTTGCGACACGCCAGCAGTATATGATCGGCGACGGGACTGTCTGTTCGCTGGATGCCGGATACCAGAACAACCGCCGCGAAGAACGCAGCCGTTTCCATACGCACTACGCCGGACAGACGCAGCCGCAGAAAGACCCGGACCGGGAACTGGCCTTCAACCTGAACACGTTCAGCCTTTCGTCCCGGATACGCGCCGACGGCTTGTCTGGCCTGGAACATACGGCCGGATGGGACGCCCAGTATCAGCAGAACAGCATCGGCGGATATTCATTCCTGCTGCCTGCCTACCGGCGGTTTACGGCGGGAATGTACTGGCTCGCATCCTCCCGTCTGTCGGAGACGTTTTCGGTTAGTGGCGGTATTCGCTACGACTACGGATGGATAAACATTTCGGCATACGCCGATCCGTATCTGGCCGACTATCTTGCCGGGCGCGGTTATACGGCCGACAGGGCGGAGGCATACAAGTGGCGCAGTTATCCGGTCGACCGCCGTTTCGGCGATTTCTCCGGTTCGCTGGGGATTGTCTGGGAACCGTCCGACGTGCATCTGTTCAAGGCAAACGTCGGGCGCAGCTTTCGCCTGCCGGGGGCGAACGAACTGGCAGCAAACGGTGTGCATCACGGCACGTTTCGCCACGAACAGGGCGATCCGTCTCTCCCGTCCGAACGCGGATGGCTGCTCGACGTGTCGTATTCACATGCGTCGCCGGGGATTTCGCTTGTGTTGTCGCCCTATGCAGGCCTGTTCGACAGCTATATCTACCTGCAGCCTTCGGGCGAATGGTCGGCGCTGCCTCATGCCGGGCAGATTTACCGCCATGTCGGGGCGGATGCGGTAACGGCCGGCGCGGAAATCTCGTTCGACGTGGACTTTTTGCGATATTTCCATTACCGTTTCATGGGCGAATATGTGTATACGTATAATCGAAACGAGCATGTCCCGCTCGCGTTTTCGCCTCCTGCATCGTTTCGCAATACGCTGTCGGCGAAATGGAAAATGTTTGATATTCATACCGAATGGGAGTGTGTGTCCGCACAGAACCGCGTGGCGCGAAACGAAGAGCGGACGCCCGGCGCCCACCTGTTTCATGCCGCGCTGTCGGTGCGCCTTCCTTTTGCCGAAATAATCCTGTCGATGCGCAATCTGACGAACGCATCATATTTCAATCATCTGAGTTTTTACCGGAAAATGGAGATACCCGAACCGGGTCGAAATATCCTGCTGATGATAAAAACTCCTTTTTTCAAATTATATAACAAATAATAAATCAAACAAAAATGAAATCAATAAACTTATTTTCAATTATCGGCCTTGTGGCCATATTATCATTGTGGTTCGTATCCTGCGAAAAGGATAGCGATACCGAAAAACCGGTCATCAACCTGATTGAGCCGGAAGAGGGAGACATTCTGCAGATTGGCTCCGATGTACATTTCGAGATGGAACTGTCGGACAACGTGATGCTCGGTTCCTATAAGGTGGAGATACATTCCAATTTCGACAATCACGATCACGGCACGAAGGCGGACGATGCGGAGACAGCATTCTTTTTCGAACGCTCGTGGGACGTTTCGGGAAAAAAGAATGCGGACATCCACCACCACGAAATCGTAATACCGGAGAACAGCATTCCGGGCGACTATCATCTGATGGTTTACTGTACGGATGCAGCCGGCAACGAAGCGCACGTCGTGTGCAACGTCATCCTGAGCCATGAAGGCGGGGAAGACCACGACCACGACCATGAGCATGAAGATTAGATTCCGGCAAATTTGAAAAGCCTTCTTCGACAGCCCCCGTTCTCAAAAGGAAACAGGGGGCTGTTTTTTTTTCAGAGAGCGTCTCCCGCTGCGAACGAGGCGCTGTCTGCCTGCAACGTTGCAACACAACAGAGTGCAATGTTGCAATACGATGAAGTGCAATCGCTGCATTATCTTTCGACCCTGTCGCAGGTAACTGGGAATGTAAAACAAACAGGATATAACGGTTTCCCGGATGTCCCGTCGGCAGCGCGGTTCACTCTTTTTTGCATAAAATAAAGCATTGAATTGCCGGACGGTTCGCCATCCTGTTGGATATTGCAAAAAATCGCCCGACGGGTTGCGGCAGACTTCCTACATGTGGATGAAGGTCTCCCGACGGATTTCGGAGTACTGTCCGCATGTGGAAGAAGGTCTCCCGACGGCTGCGGGCGACTGTTCACACGGTGCAAAAGGTCTCCCGACGCCGGCGGTCGGCAATTTGCATACCGGGACAGGTCTCCCGACGCCGGCGGGTGACCTGCTGCATGGTGCGGCAGGGTTTCCGCAGTGTAGCGGGCGACTGTTTTCCGCGTGCGACAGGTCGGCCGGCGGTCGGCCGGCGACTGTGTACCGGCGTACAGAGGCGTGGCGATGCCCGTCCGGACTGTTTTGTCCGGCAGCAAAACATTGCTCCGACGCAAGCCGTAACTGCAAATGTATTGCATAAATCGCTAAAAAACGCTAACGGAAAGGGGTGAATGACGGAATAACGGAATGACTGACTGAATGCGAGATTCTTCCCCTGTACTTTCTCCGTGTCTCCGTGTTTCAAATCTAAAAAGCCATGCAATTCAAAATATTCTGCGTATATTTGCGGGCATATTTTTATGCATCAATCCTGACCGAAAATATACATAAATGAATATAAGAATCATAGACAGGCAGTTACTGGACGAAACGACCGGAAAAGCAAAACTGTCGCCGCGACTGCGAATGAACTGCAATTTTCACAGGGAACTGGCCGATCCGGTAAACCGCCTGCTCAATGCAATGGAACCCGGGACGTATCTTCGCCCTCACCGTCATTGCAACCCCGACAGGGATGAAATATTTCTATTGTTGCGCGGACAGGTGGCGATTCTGATTTTCGACGATGCGGGCAATGTGACGGAACAGACTGTTCTCGACCCGCTGCGAGGCTGCTACGGCGGCGAAATTCCGGCCGGCGTATGGCACGGCTTGCTGGTGCTGGAATCGGGATCGGTTGTCTACGAAGTAAAGCAGGGTCCATATGCGCCGCTATCGCCGGAAAATATGGCTCCGTGGGCGCCTCCTGTCGAAGATGGCGAAGCTGTCCGCCGCTACATGGACAGTTTGCGCAAACAAATCGAATCATTAAATTTTAAGTTTTGAATTTCAAATGAATATACAAGAAGCAATAAAATGCTATCTGTCCGAAAGCGGCAACGAGCGTATCGTGCTGAAATCCGTACTGTTCGACATGGACGGCGTACTCTACGACTCCATGCCCAATCATGCGCGCGCGTGGCACGAAACCATGCGCGCGCATGGCCTCGACTTCAGCATCGAAGAAGCCTATCTGCACGAAGGACGTACCGGCCCGGCTACCATTCGCATCATCTGCCGGCGCGACGGCATCACGCTTACGGACGACGAGATTGCGAATATTTATCGCGAAAAAACGGATGCATTCCTGAAACTGCCTGCACCGCAATGCATGACGGGCAGTTACGATGTGCTGCAAAAAGTTGTGCGCGACGGACTAATCCCGATGGTTGTCACCGGTTCAGGCTACGCAACCCTGCTGGATAATCTGGACAGATTCTATCCGGGTATCTTCCGGCGCGAACGGATGGTGACGGCGCTCGACGTCAAAATAGGCAAACCCAATCCCGAGCCTTATCTGATGGCGCTCCGGAAAGGCGAATTGCAGCCATGGCAAGCGTTTGTCGTCGAGAATGCGCCGTTGGGCGTCGAGGCTGCCCGTGCAGCGGGTTTGTTTGTAATTGCTGTAAATACAGGTCTCTTGCCCGACTCCTGTCTGTACGATGCAGGCGCCAACCTGCTTTTCTCCGGCATGACCGCGCTCTCTGATGCCTGGGACGAAATCATGCATGCTGCCGGAAGATGATACAGATGGATTTGATTTAAAATTCAAGATTTCCGTTCGGACGAGGTCTGTTGCCGGATACGGAACGTGTCCGCAAAGAGTGTGCGCAACCGGCGCTTTGCCTCTTCAAAATCCACTTCCTCACCCAGTTCGTGGCGCAGGGAGGTAACGCCCCTGTCGGTAAATCCGCACGGATTA
>JAIRLL010000144.1 GCA_031259505.1 Tannerella sp. | reverse complement strand
AATAGATGATTCAACGGGTTTAAGCCATGACCGACGAAAGAAAGCGTCGAAGTGCGCAGGGTAAAGTCCATGACGCGGGAACTAAAAAAAGACGTCGCGCCCAGCGGTCAAAGCGGGACGTATTTCCTGCGCACCTCACTGACGGTTTGTGAAAAACTGCTTTGGGATGTTTATCACATTATCCGCGAGACAGAATACAGTTTTCGCACGTTGAAGACCGACCTTGACCTGCGCCCTGTCTACCACAGGAAAGACGCTTCGACAATGGCGCACCTCCACCCCGGCCTGCTGGCCTGCCGGGCAGTCAACACCGTTCGCTATCAACTCAAACGAAAGCAGGCGGACGCGGACGCACCGTTACAGGCCGAAAATACAGAAGCCCCAGCGGCGATAGCGCCTGTTATTAATTTCCAGTGGAAAGAAATCATCCGCATCATGAACACCCAAAAAGCCGTTATGACCGTATCTCAAAACCGCTACGGTGAAGTGATCATAACCCGCCGTTGCAGCGATCCGAAAGTCCAGGCCGGGGCCATTTATCGCCGTCTCAAATACAAACCGCTACCCTGTACAAAACGAAAATTTGTAGTGCACAAATCGGTATTCGAAAAAATGGACTTGCCCTGTTTCCAGCATTTTATAATCTAATGAACTGCAATGTGGGCTAACCACAAAGGTTTCACAAAGTTTCAAGCGTCACTGCGACTGCGAGGTACGAAGCAGGAAGCAATCCGGACATGTCATTTTCCTCTGCCAGTGATATGTTTCGTTATTTACTTACTGTCAGCCCGCCGGATTGCGTCGGGCGCCTCTGTGCGTGAAGTTCAGGGCGCGATGCGTTCGTAGCGGACGCCGTGCGGATCGACCACGTATCGCAACGAGCCGATGGCCAGCAGATCGCTCAGTATGTTTTGCGCCGTGGCGCGCCGGATGTGCGCCAGCCGGCAAAACTGCGAGAGGTGAATCGAGGGGTGCGTATCAAGATAGAGGAGCAGTTTTTCGACCGGCCGGCTGAGTTTGAGCAGTGTGCCGGAGGGGTTGCGCTGTTTTTTCCATGCGAGGAGGAGGACTTCGTCGGCGAGCATGTTTTCATCGGCCACGCGGATATACGCGCGACAGGCGCCGTCTCCGCATGGCGCCAGATGAGGTTTGTCAGCGCTCGGCGCCACGCATATTTCCAGCACGCTACGGCTGTTCACGTCCCACCGTCTGGCGGAAAACGTGACGCACGGTTTCGTATACAGCCTCGCGGCCGCCTCGATCATGTAATATTCCTCGTCGTCCCTGACGCCGGTGATATGTCCGTTGTCCCTGACACCGATCAGCAGCCGTCCGCCGTCCGTATTGGCGAAGGCGCTCAGTGTGCGGGCAATCTTGCGGCAGTCGTTCACTGCAAACTTGAAGTCCAGTTGCTGATGCTCGCCCTGCGCTATGAGCGCCTTGATGGGATGCGTTCTTTTCAAGAGCCGGGTGGATTGTCTGGACGGACGGGATTGAAATGTTGCCGCCTCAGAGCAGCAGGCGTTCAATTTTTTCGACGAAGACGGCTTTCGACGATGCGCCCACGCACTTGTCCGCCGTCTCCCCGTTTTTGAAAAAGAGAACGGTAGGGATGTTGCGTATCCCGAACCGGGAGACTGTTTCGGGGTTGTTGTCGACATCCATTTTCCCGATGTTCACGCGTCCGGCGTACTCCGCGGACAGTTCTTCGATGATGGGTGCAAGCATCCGGCAGGGGCCGCACCATTCTGCCCAGAAATCGACGACGAGCGGTTTGTCGTCGTTCAACAGTTCTTCAAAATTGCTGTCTGTTACTGTAAGTGCCATGTTGTTTACTGTTTTCTTAAATTGATAAATAATATTTTCAGTTGATTGTAAAATCCATAGATTCCGAATCCCTGATAAACTCAATCAGCGGCAGCGTCACGTTCAGTCGGATGCTGCGCGAAAAGAGGTTGAGGGAGACGTTGTTTTCGCCGTCCGTTATTTTGAAATATAGCTGCGTCCTGCCCGGATTGCGTTTGACGAAGGCCGAAAGTTCGTTGATAATCTGCCTGTCCATTTTGTGGATGGGCATGGTGATGCTTATTTTGTCGATCAGTGAGTTTATCACGTCCTGCAGCAGTCGGATCGACCGTATCTGGAGTTCCACCCCGGTGTCGCGCCAGCGGTGCGCCTGCACGGAGGCATTGATAAGCAGGTACATGTCCGGTTTGCCGTATTTGCTGTATTCGATGTAGTCGTTGCCGAAGAGCGGGATTTCGCCGCTTCCGGTAAAGTCTTCTATTTTGAGGATCATGTACGGTTTGCCATTTTTGGTCATACCCTCGCGGAAGCCGGTGACGATGCCTCCGAGCAGCAGGTCGCGTCCTTTCAATGCTTCCAGATCGCCGGTTTCGGCCATGCCCGTGTTGCATACATACGTCAGGATGATGCGGTATTCGTCCAGCGGATGCGCCGAGAGATAGATTCCTATCAGTTCCTTTTCTTTGTTGAGGCGTTCGAGGTTCCCCCACGCCGGGTGTACGGGCATGACGGGTTTTGCGATTTCCACGCTGTCGAATCCTCCGAAAAGCGAACGGGTCATCATATTCCTGTCCAGTTGGTATTTGTTACCGTAGCGGATAAGGACTTCGGAAAATAATTCGCCCTTTGCATCCGGCGTCGTGAACGGTTCGCGCTGTATGCCGAAGCTGTCAAACGCACCGGCGAGCGCCAGCGCTTCGATGATTTTTTTGTTGCAGTTAAGCATGTTGATTCTTTCCACGAAGTCGTAAATGCTTTTGAACGGTCCGCCCTTGCGGCGTTCATCGAGGATGCTGAGCGAAGCGTATTCGCCCACACCCTTGATGGCCGCCATTCCGAAACGGATATTTCCTTTTGCATTCACGCTGAATCCGAGCATCGACTCGTTGATGTCCGGCCCAAGCACCTGTATGTTCATGTACTTGCATTCGTCTATGATTTTCGTTACTTCGCGGATATTCGTATGGTTGCGGCTCAGTACGGCGGCCATGTATTCGGACGGGTAGTTGGCTTTCAGGTATGCAGTCTGGTAGGCTATCCACGAGTAGCACGTGGCATGGCTTTTGTTGAAAGCGTATGACGCGAATTTTTCCCAGTCTTTCCAGATCTTCTCCAGTATCTCCTGCCTGTGTCCGTTGGCTTTTCCTCCCGCGATGAACTTGTCTTTGAGTTCGTTCATCTTGTCAATCATTTTCTTGCCCATTGCCTTGCGGAGGGTGTCGCTTTCGCCGCGCGTGAAGTTCGCCAGCAGGCGCGAGAGCAGCATCACCTGTTCCTGATAGACTGTTATCCCGTATGTGTCTTTGAGGTATTTTTCCATTTCGGGGATGTCGTAAACGATTTTTTCTTCGCCGTGCTTGCGGGCAATGAATGAAGGTATGTTGTCCATCGGCCCCGGTCTGTAAAGTGCGTTCATTGCGATGAGGTCTTCGAATTTGCCGGGCTTAAGATCTTTCAGGTATTTCTGCATTCCGGCGGATTCAAACTGGAAGATGGCGGTCGTTCTGCCCTGGCAGAAAAGCTCGTACGTCTTTTTATCTTCCATGTCGATATGGTCTATGTCGATACGTTTTCCCGTCGTCTGCTCGATATTGTCGATGGTTTCCTTGATGATGGAAAGGTTTTTCAGTCCGAGGAAGTCCATTTTTATCAGCCCCGTATCTTCGATGACCGAGCCTTCGTACTGGGTGACAAGTATCGTTTTTCCTGTTTCCTTGTCTTCGGCGGTGCTGACGGGCACGATGTCCGAAATATCCTGCTGCCCGATGATGAGACCGCAGGCGTGCACGCTTGTGTTGCGGACGTTTCCCTCCAGCATTCGCGCATATTTCAGCGTGTTCCGCAGGGGCGGATCGGCGCTTTCGGCGGCAGCCCTGAGTTCGGGCACGTAATTGATAGCATTTTCGATCGTCAGCTTCCTGTCCGGGATTTTGTCGGGCACCAGCTTTGCCAGCCGGTTGGCTTCGCTCAAGGGCAGTTTTTCCACGCGTGCGACATCCTTGATAGCCATTTTCGCTGCCATCGTCCCGTAGGTTACGATACGCGCCACGCGGTTTCTTCCATATTTGTCCGTCACCCATTCGATTACTTTCCCGCGTCCGTCGTCGTCGAAATCAATGTCGATATCGGGCATGGAGATACGGTCGGGGTTGAGGAACCGTTCGAACAGCAAATCATATTTTATCGGGTCTATATTGGTAATGCCAAGACAGTAGGCGACAACCGACCCGGCTGCCGACCCGCGTCCCGGACCAACCGAGACGCCCATTTTGCGGGCGGCGGAGATGAAATCCTGCACGATGAGGAAGTATCCCGGATAGCCCATTGTTTTCATTGTATTCAGTTCGAAGTCGATGCGCTCTTTGAGATCGCTTTCGATGGTGTTTCCGTAGCGTTCGGGGACGCGCTGCATCGTCAGATGCGCAAGGTAGTCAGCTTCGAGCTTGATACGGATGACTTTGTCGTACCCGCCCAGCCGGAGGTAGTTTGTTTCACCGAATTCTTCGACAAGACTGGCTTCCGTGAATCTGTTTCTGTATTCTTCTTCCGTCGCAAACGCGGGGTCGATTTGGAAACACGGCATCAGCGCGTCCGAATCAATGGAATAGTCTTCTATCTTGTCTGCAATTTCCAGCGTGTTTGCGAGCGCTTCGGGAATATCGGCAAAGAGGGCGTTCATCTCGGCCGTAGTTTTCATCCATTCCTGCTTGGTGTAGCGCATGCGGTTGGAGTCGTTCAGGTCTTTCTGCGTGCTGAGGCAGATCAGGCGGTCGTGCGCTTCGGCATGTTCGGCTTCGACGAAGTGGACATCGTTTGTGGCAATCAGTTTGATGTTGTGTTTGCGCGCCAGTTCGATGAGGACGCTGTTGACTTCTACCTGCCTGGGATAGATTTCCCGGTCTGCATTCGGGTTGTCTGTCGAATGGCGTTGCAGTTCAAGATAGTAGTCGTCGCCGAAAAGATTTTTAAACCAAAGCGCCGATTCTTCGGCTTTTTCGATTTGCCCTTTCATGATAAACTGGGGGACTTCGCCTCCCAGACAGGCGGAGCAGACGATCAGGTCTTCGTGATATTTCTCCAGCAGGCGTTTGTCGATGCGCGGATTGCGGTAAAAGCCTTCCGTCCACGACAGGGATACCATCTTAATCAGGTTTTTGTATCCTTTCAGCGTTTTTGCCAGCACAATCAGGTGCCATCCGCCGAGGTCTTCTTTTTCAGATTTGTTTTCCATGCCGTTGCGGGCGCAATAGCATTCGCATCCCAGAATGGCTTTGAACCGGTGGCTATTGCCGTCGCGTATTTTTTCGGCGAGTTCGCGTATCCGTTCCTGTTCTTCGGGAGTAGGGTTTTCTTTCTTCGAAAGCGTTTCAAGTTCTTTTTTGCAGCCTTTGACGATGCTTGTGTACTTGCTGTTTGCTTTTTTTACCGTGTTATAAAATTCCTTGATGCCGAACATATTTCCATGATCGGTCACAGCCAGGGCGCGCATGCCGTCTTTCTGCGCCTTCTCGACAAGTGCATTGATGGATGCCTGTCCGTCCAAAAGCGAATATTGCGTATGTACGTGTAAATGAACAAAAGGTTCCATAGTTATATCTTACAGATGTCAAAGGTATGATATTTTACGTATGATACATAAAATAGTTTTCAACATGTTGCTTTCGGCAATTAAAATATTTGCTTCCATAACGAATTGTGCAGGTATAAACTGCCTTCGTTTAATACAGTTCGTTTCTGTCTGCACAAATCCATATAATCTGCGTGCTTTTGAGACAGTTCCGGTGAAAGCAAAAAAACACCCGTGTTACACAAAAACAACGTAACACGGGCATTTTATACTTTTCATCGAAAAAAACGCGCGCTGTCCGACAAGCGCCGGAGCGCGCATTTTGAGGCAACGGTCTACAACACTACTCCGTCTTCACGGGCCTGTTCTTCGCCCGAAAGAGTAATCAGTTTGTAGCCTTTTCCGTGGATATTGATGATTTCAATATCGGGATCGTCTTTCAACAGCTTGCGCAGTTTGGTGATATACACGTCCATGCTCCGCGCGTTGAAATAGTTGTCGTCTACCCAGATTGTTTTCAGGGCGTAGTTGCGCTCCAGGATTTCGTTGGCGTGCGAGCAAAGCAGACTCAGCAACTCACATTCTTTCGTGGTCAGTTTGGTCACTTTTTCGTTGATTGTCAACGTTTGTTTCTGGGTATCGAACAAGAAGTTACCCAACTTGTAGAAGGGTACGTCTTTCAACTTTTTCCCTTTTACACGTCGCAGAATCGCTTCGATACGAAGCAGCAATTCTTCCATACTGAACGGTTTGGTCAGGTAGTCGTCCGCTCCGATTTTGAATCCTTCCAGAATATCTTCCTTCATCGTCTTGGCTGTAAGGAAAATAACGGGTATGTCCGGATTCATTGAACGGATTTCCTGTGCCAGAGTGAAACCGTCTTTCTTGGGCATCATCACGTCTAACACACACAAATCGTACGTGCCTGCCGTGAAACCTTTGTAGCCTGCTTCTCCATCGGAGAACAAGTCTGTCACAAAACCTTTTGCTTGTAAGTACTCTCTTAAAAGCATTCCTAAATTTTCATCGTCTTCACAAAAGAAGATCTTCAACTTTTCTTCCATAATCTACTATTTTTTAATGAGTGGTAATGTAATAATAAATTTAGTTCCTATAAATCCCTCTTCCTGTTCGGCGCGGATATGGCCGCCATGGTCTTCCACGATTTTGCGGACGTAGGCAAGCCCCAGACCGAACCCTTTTACATCGTGCACGTTTCCGGTAGGCACGCGATAAAACCGGTCGAAGATTTTTTTCAAATATTCCTTCTTTACTCCTATGCCGTTGTCTTCTACAGAAATATATAACTTCCCGTTATCACATTTCGTTCGTATCATCAGCATTAGCGGGACTTTCTCGCGGCGATATTTCACGGCATTGTCCATCAGGTTGTACAACACGTTTTCGAGATGCATCTTGTCGGCGTTTATGGTAGACTCTTCTGCCTGCAGGTCGATGTCAATCTTGCCTCCGCAGTTTTCCACTTTCAGGGAGAAAGTCCCTGCCGCGCTTGCTATCAAATCGTTTGCATCCAGTTCTTTCAGTTTGAGTAGGGCTTTCTGCCGTTCGAACAGTGAAATCTGGAGTACTTTTTCGACGAGGAAACCCAGCCGCTTGCTTTCGTCCCGGATGACGCCTGATATGTGGCGGAATGTTTCGGGGCTTCTCGTAAAATCCGTGTCCCTGAGCATCTGCGACGCGAGCAAAATGGTGGATACGGGCGTTTTCAGTTCGTGCGTCATATTGTTTACAAAGTCATTTTTCATTTCCGAGAGTTTTTTCTGGCGGAAAATAATATAAATCGTAAACGAAAACGTCACCAGCAGGATGAGCGTAAATATCACCGAAGGCGCAAGAAACGACGCTGAACGCTGGATGTAATCGTCTTTCGTCGGGAAATAAATCTTCAGATAGTTTCGTTTCGACGGCGGGTCGCCGGGGAAAAGCACTTCCGTTATCAAGTCCGACGCTTTCACTGCCTTTTCGAATTTTTCGTTCTGATAGATAATCTGGCCGTCCTTATTTACGACCATGAAAATGTAGGACAGATTCAGTCCGTTGTCCAGAAATACGGATTTGAGGTAACCGTTCAGTTTTGCAAAATCAATACGTTCTTCTATCGGCTTCATGTATGCGGTGTAAAGCATAGAGTAAGCCACGTCTTCCAGCAACTTTGCCTGATGCTGGTATCGCTGCCACAAAGCTCTTTGATTTTCCTCCAATTTTCTCACAATGGCGTCTTTAGATGGAGAAGTCAGCATGTTTCCGCTACTTTGTGCCCGACTTATATCGAACTGGCGAATAGCGCTTTCGCCTGTCGAACTCTGTACCTGAAATTGATATTCACTCTTCATCTGTATTGATTGATTTATTTGCTCCTGATTCGGTGGATTTTTATAATAGAAATGCGACATGTCTTCTTCTATATACTTTCGCGCCTCGTCACGTTCAAGCATGCCGGAAACCTGTTCCAGACTGCGCCTTACCGTCGCGTCAAACTGTTCGTTACTTGTCCTTGAAATGACGCCAATGTAGTACACCTGCAAATAGATTAAACCCGCAAAAGCAAACCCCATGACTACAGTCAGCAACCAAATCGTAGACTTTTTCATATTAGCTCACTCCATAATTTTATTTCGATGCAAATATCGCATGTTTTAATTTAATATTCACATAAAGAATGTAAAAAAATAGCCCTCCAACTGTTAAATTTATTTAGCAGAATGCGAAAAATAACAGTCAAGATGACATAATCTTAACTGTATTTATTTGTATAACAGAATATTGACTTATGCATACGCCATTTTGCCGAAAAAAATGCCCGTCGCGCCAGAACAGAATATTTGAGACAAATAACCGGATAAATGGCGCGTCAGAATACCCAGCCGATGTTTACTTGCAGCACATTGTTTTTTGCATTCATATCCGGATGAAACGGGATGTTTTCGGTGCGAAACAGTTTTACAATACCCGCATTATAGTTTACCGAAACAAGCAGTCCGATATCGAACCGGTAACCGGCTCCAATCACGCCCGACAGGTCGATTTTATTTTCATAGTCAGACAAGTCGATATCTTCGAATTGCATGAAACCATCGTCAATGACGTTTTCCAGACTGATGTCGGAACTTAAATTCAAACGGGAATGAACCAGAAATCCGGTCTGCAAACCGGCATACAGGTGAAGTCCGTGATAAATGTAGCCTTTCGCCAGCAGCGGCACATTGATGTAGTCGTTCTGCATATCGGAGTGAATGGAAATATGGCCGTTTATGAAGTCGTGGAATACATGCAGTTCTTCATCCAGTTTGTAACTCGAACCTTGCATTGAATAGTATACGCCGGTTTCGACGCTCAACCGGGGCAGTATTTCGTATTCGAACGAGACGCCGAAATTGACGCCATGCCGCGAATCGTGGAGCGACGGGGCGATGTCCGACATGTTGTAACCTACTTTAGGAATGAAATGAACCCGCTGCGCATGGACATGCACCGTCATCATACAGCATATAATAAATAATGTTTTTTTCATCCGACTTGGCGGTAAAAGATTAATTTAAATTATTCTGTCAGTATTTTCCGATTTATGCTCCGGCTTGTTCGATCCATTTCCGGGCATTCACGAAAGCCTCTATCCACGGCGTTACTTCATCCGTTTTCCGGCTGTCGGGATAATATCCGCACTGCCAGGGGAAAAGCGCGCGTTCGGTGTGAGGCATCATCGCCAGATGGCGGCCGTCTGCCGAACAGACGCCTGCCACAGCCCACGGCGAGCCGTTCGGATTGCCCGGATAGCCGTCACGGTTGTATCGCGCTACAATGTGATAAGCTTTCTCGTCGTAGGGGAACGAAAACTTTCCTTCGCCGTGAGCTACCCATGCGCCTAATTTAGAACCGCTCAGCGAACCGTACAAAACGGAATGATTCTTAGGGATTTCCAGCGTAACAAAGCCGGATTCAAACTTGTGCGAATCGTTGTAAGTCATTTTGTGTTTCTTTTCGTGTTCGGGATAAAGCAGTTCCAACTCCGCCATCAACTGGCAGCCGTTGCAGATGCCAAGACTTAGCGTATCGTTTCTTGCATAATAGGCGTCGATGGCCTTTTTTGCTTTTTCGTTGTACAAAAATCCGCCCGCCCAGCCTTTTGCCGAACCCAACACATCGGAATTGGAAAAGCCACCGCAAAACACGATAAAGTTCACGTCTTTGAGCGTTTCGCGTCCTGCAGCAAGGTCGGTCATGTGCACGTCCTTCACATCGAAGCCTGCCAGATAGAGGGCGTAGGCTGTCTCGCGTTCGCACTGCGACCCTTTTTCGCGTATTACGGCTGCGCGAATGCCCGACATGCCACTACGGGTGGCAGAAAGGCCATAGGCAGAGAGTTTGCCGCTGAAATGCGCCGGATACCTGAACTCAAGCGGTTGCATTTTGTAGTTCTCGAAACGATTGCCGGCGCAAACGCTGCCGCTTTGTTTGATGTCCAGCTTATAGGAAGAGGAATACCACACATCACGCATGTAATCAATACCAAAGTGATATTGCGCGTCTGCTTTGGACACTAAAATATGGCGTTCGTCTACAGGCCTGGCTATGACAGCGAAACCTGTTCCTGCCTTTTTCAACAGATTTTCAAACGTTTTGCGTTCCCTGACCTGTACAAGCACGCCGGGATTTTCGGCGAACAGTATTTTTATAACGTCAGGTTCTGCAATCGGATCCAGATTCACTTCCAGACCTCCTTCGACATTGGCAAAACACATCTCGAGCATCGCCGTAATCATTCCTCCGGCAGAAATATCGTGTCCGGCCAGCAGCAATCCCTGTTCGACGGCTTCCTGCAGGACGTTGAATGTGCTGCGAAAATATTCCGCATCCGCGACGGTCGGCGCTTCGTCGCCCAGGCAGTTCAATACCTGCGCAAAAGCAGAGCCACCAAGTTTCAGCGCGTCGAAAGAAAAATCAATGTAATAGATGTACGCGCGCGAATCCTGCACGAGTACGGGCGATACGATTTTTTTTACATCGCTGACTTCTGCGCCGGCAGAAATGATCACCGTGCCGGGCGAAAGCACTTTTTCGTCGCCATATTTCTGCGTCATCGAGAGACTGTCCTTTCCCGTGGGGATATTGATGCCCAGTTCGCAGGCAAAATCCGATGCGGCGTTGACCGCCCTGTACAGACGGGCGTCCTCGCCTTCGTTGCGACACGGCCACATCCAGTTGGCGCTCAGCAAGACGCTTGCCAGACGGTCGGTCAGCGGAGCAAACACAATGTTAGTCAGGGCCTCGGCAATAGCAAGTCTCGATCCGCGCGCAGAGTCGAGCATGGCAGCCTGCGGCGCATGACCGATAGAGGTGGCAATTCCCGCTTTTCCGCGATAATCCAGCGCCACCGCGCCCAGGTCGCTCAGCGGTAATTGCAGTTCGCCCTGACACTGCTGGCGGGCTACCTTGCCCGACACCGAACGGTCTACCTTGTTCGTAAGCCAGTCTTTGCATGCCACTGCTTCGAGTTGCAACACATTTTCCAGATAATGATGAAGTTTGGACGCCGTATATTCTGCCGTGCGGTAGCTTTCGGTTACCGTGTGGTCGGTCATCACCGTGCGGGGCGGTTTGCCGAACATGTATTCGAGTTTGATGTCGATGGGTTTGACACCATCCGCCTGTTCGAAGACGAACTGCATGTCGCCCGTCGTTTCGCCGACCACATACAGCGGCGCACGCTCGCGCTCGGCAATGCGCTGCATACGCGCGACGTCTTTTTCAGCGACCAGAAGCCCCATGCGTTCCTGACTTTCGTTTCCGATGATCTCCTTCGCCGAGAGCGTCGGGTCGCCGATGGGTAACTTACTCATGTCGATGTGTCCACCCGTCGATTCGACCAGTTCCGACAGACAGTTCAGATGTCCGCCTGCGCCGTGGTCGTGGATGGACACAACCGGATTGTCGTCCGATTCGGCGACGGCGCGAATCACGTTGGCCGCGCGTTTTTGCATGTCGGGATTGGCACGCTGTACGGCGTTCAATTCTATTCCGCTGGCATACTGACCCGTATTAACCGACGAAACGGCGCCGCCACCCATTCCGATGCGATAATTGTCGCCGCCGATGACGACAATCCTGTCGCCCGCAACAGGCGTACCCTTCAATGCATCGCGCCTGTTGGCGTAGCCTACACCGCCGGCAAGCATAATCACCTTGTCATAAGCGTATTTCTTATTATTTTCTTCATGTTCGAAAGTCAGCACGGAGCCGCAAATCAGCGGTTGCCCGAACTGATTGCCGAAATGAGACGCACCGTTGGAAGCCTTAATCAGTATTTGTTCAGGCGTCTGGTAGAGCCACGGGCGCGGGTCGAGTATCTTCTCCCATTCGCGCGCGCCTTCCAGTCGGGGATACGCTGTCATGTATACGGCTGTTCCCGCCACGGGCAACGACGATTTTCCACCGCCCAGCCGGTCGCGTATCTCGCCGCCGGTACCTGTCGCTGCACCGTTGAACGGTTCGACCGTCGTCGGGAAATTGTGCGTTTCGGCTTTTAGCGACAGCACGGTGGGAATAGTGCGGACTGCATAGTAGTCGGGCTTATCGCCCGACAGCGGAGCAAACTGTTCGATGGCGGGACCGTCGACAAACGCCACATTGTCCTTGTAGGCCGACACAAGTTTGTTGGGATTTTCGGCGGATGTCTTCTTAATCAGTTCGAACAGGGAACTTTCTTTCTCTTCACCGTCGATCACGAACGTGCCGCCGAAAATCTTGTGACGGCAGTGTTCCGAATTGACCTGCGAAAAGCCGAACACTTCGCTGTCAGTCAGTTTACGTCCTGTTTTTTCACTTACGCCGTTCAAGTAACGGACTTCTTCGTCGCTCAGCGCCAGCCCTTCCTGTGCATTATAGGCAGCAATGTCGTCGATGCTGATGACAGGGTCGGGCTGTCTGAAGACAGTGAAAACATCCTGATCCAGCCCGTCGTAGATGCGCTGTAACATGGGGTCGTATCCGGCGTCGTTCGCTACGGGAAAGTACTCCTCGATGCGCGAAATGCCTGCAATGCCCATATTCTGCGTGATTTCGACGGCGTTCGTACTCCACGGCGTAATCATTTCGCGACGCGGGCCGACATATTGCCCTGCCACATGTCCGGCGTGAACCTGTACGGCCCCGCCAAACAACCAGACTAATTTTGAAATGTCTTCCTGCAGAAAATCAGAGGCAGTTTCGACGGCAAATATCGTCTTATCCGGTGATTGAAAGAATAAAATCATATTCTGTAACGGTCTAAATTCCATCATTTCTTTTGCGGGCAAATTTACACGTTTTTTTTCGATTGCACGCAAAGACGGAAAAAAATTTGGCAGTAAAAGAAATAAAACCTACCTTTGCATCCCGATTTGGTAAGGACATATAAATAACTAAAAATATACGGAAAAATGAAAAGAACATTTCAACCCTCTAATCGCAAGAGAAAGAACAAGCACGGGTTTCGTTTAAGAATGGCAACTGCCAACGGGCGCAGAGTGCTTGCCTCTCGCCGGGCAAAAGGGCGCGCCAAGTTGACGATCTCGGACGAATATCCCAAGAAATAAAGGCGGCCGCTTTTTTCGGCGTTTTTTTTCTTTGGATACGATTTAGCGTAGCAATAAGAAAAGGTAAAAATTTTCTTTACATTTACTGTCCGAATGAGCACTAAAGACACATATCAGCGGTTTATACGTATGCCGATTCTCTTTCACTTATCGGCAGTGGTGTTGCTGTTTTTTATTCTGGCAGCAATCGTATTGCAGTTGCTGAATGTGTACACGAAGCACAATCAGGCGGTTATTGTTCCTGACGTGAAAGGATTGCAAATTGAAGACGCTGCTGTTTTCTTCAGGAATAACGATTTGCGTTATCAGATAATAGATTCGATCTATTCCAGGGGAGTACCTCCCGGCGCCATTGTGGAAACGCTGCCCGCGGTCGGTTCCAAGGTGAAAAATAAACGCATCATTTCCGTCACACTCAATGCCAAAGGCGTGCAGCGCGCCGAGATTCCCGATGTGGCCGACCTGTCGTACAGGCAGGCATACGCACTCATTCAGGCACAGGGATTTACCTATATTGAAACAAAATACGTGCCGGGGCGCTACCGCGACCTTGCCATCAAGGTAGAATCGAACGGCAGGACATTGAAGCCGGGCGAACTGATACCGGTTTCGGCCACACTGGTGCTGAACGTAAGCGACGGCGTCCCCGAACAGAACTCGAAAGCGCCGGAAACAGAGCAGAGTGAAACCATTGAAGAAAACTGAAGAGCAAGTTCGGAAATGGATGAATTGGCTACATTAGACCCCTTGCCGGCAGATGATTTCATTGAAATGGACGAAGATCTGTTCGAAGCTCCGCCGCTTCATGAACACTTTCGCTTTACGGCCGACAGAAATCAATCTTTCCTTCGCATAGATAAATTCCTTACAGACAGAATATCTCACATAAGCCGGAGTCGTATCCGTATGGCGGCCGATGCTAATTGCATCCTCGTCAACGGCAAAGCGGTAAAGAGCAACTACCGTGTCAAGCCGCTCGATGTGATTGCGATTGTGATGGAACGCCCCCGCTACGAAACGGAAATCCTGCCCGAAGACATCCCCCTGCACATCGTTTACGAAGATGAATATCTGCTGGTAGTGAACAAGCCGGCAGGTCTGGTCGTACATCCGGGGCACGGGAATTATACCGGCACGCTGGTCAATGCGCTGGCCTTTCACCTGAAAGACGATTCCAGCTACGACCCTTCGAATCCGGCTGTCGGGTTAGCGCACCGCATCGACAAAGACACGTCGGGACTGCTGGTGATTGCCAAACGGCCTGAAATAAAGACACATCTCGGCGAACAGTTTTTCAACAGGACGACGCAGCGCAAATACTGGGCGATGGTGTGGGGTATCCCGAAAGAAAACGACGGGCGCATCGAAGGCAACATCGGCCGCGACCCGCGCGACAGGTTGCAGATGACGGTCTTTCCCGACGATACGCAGGGCAAGCCGGCCGTTACGCACTATCATGTGCTGGAGCGATTAGGATATGTGAGCCTCGTCGAATGTCGACTGGAAACAGGCCGGACGCATCAGATACGCGCACACATGAAGCATATCGGGCATCCCGTCTTCAACGACGCACGCTACGGAGGCGACCGGATTTTGAAAGGCCAGACATTCTCCAAATACCGGCAATTCGTCCAGAACTGTTTCGAAGTCTGTCCCCGTCAGGCGCTTCATGCGAAAACGCTGGGTTTTGTTCATCCGGCCACGGGCGAAACCCTGTTTTTCGATTCCGAACTGCCCGACGACATGCGGGATTTAATTGCGAAATGGACTCACTACGTAAATAACACGAATATATGAAAAAAAACATTGCCATCGTCGCAGGAGGTTATTCTTCCGAATACGAAGTCTCGATTCGGGGCGCCCGCAACCTGTACGGCTTCATCGACAGGGACAGATACCGCGTCTGCGTCGTGCTGGTTGAGCGGGACGGGTGGTTTGCGCAGCTTCCCGGTGGCGGAACAGCGCCTGTCGACAAAAACGATTTCAGTTTCATGCAGGACGGCGTCCGCGTACGGATTGACTTTGCATATATCACAATACACGGCACGCCGGGCGAAAACGGCTTGCTGCAAGGCTATTTCGACATGCTCCGGATACCCTATTCGTCGTGCGGCGCGCTTGCGAGCGCACTTACGTTCAATAAATATTTGTGCAACCGGTTTTTGAGCGCGACGGGCGTTCGCGTGCCGGACTCTGTCCGTCTGAGGCGCGGCGAACCGTTCGACGGCGATGTGATTGTTTCCAGCCTGGGGCTTCCCGTTTTCGTCAAGCCCGGCGAAAGCGGGAGCAGTTTCGGCGCCTCGCGCGTGGAGGATGCGTCGCAGTTGAAGGCCGCGATCGACAAAGCGTTCGAAGAAGGAGACGAAACTCTGGTCGAACGCTTTATTCCGGGCGTCGAAGTGACCTGCGGCTGCTACGGGACAAAAGGACAAACCCGCGTGTTGCCGGTGACGGAGGTCGTAACGGCGAACGTGTTTTTCGACTACAACGCAAAATATAACGGCGAAGTGCAGGAAATTACTCCGGCAAGGCTTTCACCCGCGCTGACCGCCAAAGTGCAGCAGACGACCGCCGGAATTTACGACCTCATCGGGGCAAAAGGCATCATCAGGATCGACTACATCATTCCGCCGGACGAAGACCCCGTGCTGCTCGAAGTCAACACCACGCCGGGAATGACGGACACAAGTTTTATTCCCCAGCAGATGAGGGCTGCCGGGCTGAAAATCGGCGATGTCCTGACCGAAATCATAGAGAACGAATGAAAACAAGTGATAAAAAGACTAACTTCCGGCAGGGATATGTTTTTTCAGGTAATTTTGTACTATAAACATAAAGCAGAGATGGATAAAGAAACTAAAGTGTATAATTTTGACGACATCCGCCCATTGGACGACAGCGAAGTAAGCGCAGCCATTGAAGTACTGATCGAATCGGAAGGCTTCCGTCATGCATTGAACTACATCATGCCCAATCTTGACTGGGAAGCATTTACCGAAACAATGCGCGCGTGCAAGACCAGAGAACAGTTCAAATCTACTTTGGGTTATGCGGCAGTAAGCATGGTCGCCAAAAAATCGACCTTCTCGCTGACTATTTCCGGTCGCAGCCGTTTACCCGAAAAACCGTGCACAATCATATCCAATCATCGCGACATCGTAATGGACGTGGCTTTCCTGAATCTCCTGCTCTACGACATCGGGAAGAGCGCGACGCAGGTAGCCATCGGCGACAATCTGCTGATTTATCCGTGGATCAACCTGATTGTGCGGATGAACAACAGTTTCATCGTCAAGCGTTGCGTCCCCGTGCGGCAGATACTGGAAGAGAGCCGGAAACTCTCGGCATATATCCACCATACGATCAAGGAAACGAAAGAATCCATCTGGATTGCCCAGCGCGAGGGGCGTGCGAAGGATTCGAACGATACTACGCAGAACAGCGTACTGAAAATGCTCAACATGGGCGGCGACGGCGATATACTGACGAATCTGATGTCGCTCAATATCGTACCCGTAGCCATCTCGTACGAAATCGACCCGTGCGATTACCTGAAGGCGCAGGAATTTCAGATGAAACGCGATCATCCCAACTTCGTGAAAAGCAAACGCGACGACCTGCTCAGCATGGAGGTCGGCATACTCGAAAACAAAGGGCGCGTCCACTTTACGATTACCTCGCCCATCAATCCGGCGCTGGAAAAACTCGACCCGAAGATGGATAGAAACGAACTCTATTCCGCCGTCGCCTCGGTCATCGACAGGGAAATTTATGCGCACTACCGCTTCTATCCCCGCAATTATGTGGCCTACGACATGCTGTACAGGACGTCGCGTTTCGGCATGAACTATGGGGTGCGCGACAGGGAGCAGTTTTGCGAATATCTGCAGAAGCAGATAGACAGGATCGACATCACGAATAAGGACGAAGATTTCCTGCGTACCAAAATGCTGGAAATGTATTCCAATCCGCTGAAAAACCATTTGGAGAAAGCAAACGCGAAATAATGACACGGGACGAACGGAAACAAAACGAGAAAGCGCCCGAACCGACCCTCAGGCGCCTGCCCTGGTATCTTGCCTACGTGAAACTGCTGAAAGGATACGGGGAAACGCACGTTTCGTCTACGCAGATAGCAAAGGAAATTAGCGTCGACCCAAGTCTGGTGGCGAAAGACCTGTCGTTCATCAATATCTCCGGCAAGACGCGTGTCGGATACGACGTCGACACGCTGATTGAGATTCTGGAAAATTTTCTCGGATTTACATTGCAGCACAAGGCCTTCCTCTTCGGCGTCGGCCGGCTGGGGGCAGCCCTCATGCGCGATTCGGGGCTGAACCGCTACGGGCTGAACATCGTGGCCGGTTTCGACGTGCGCGACGGCGTTGTCGGCACGAGTATCGACGAAATCCCCGTTTTTCATATCGACGAGGTGGACGAGCGGCAAAAGGAATACGCTGCCACTATCGGGATTATCACCGTGCCGGTGGAGGAAGCCCAGAAGGTGGCAGACTGCATCCTCGACAAGGGTATCCGCGCCCTGTGGAACTTTACGCCGTTCAGGATTCGCGTTCCCGACGATGTGGTCGTGCAGAACACGTCGATCTATGCCCATCTGGCCGTCATGTACAACCGGCTAAGCTCGCTGAACGGATAGAGATGTACGGGCGCAGCCCTGTCCGCAGTTTTTTCGAAACCGGACGTACCTGTCCGTTATCGGACATCATGAAAAATGAAACATTGCTGAAAACAAACAGTTTAATTTTACGGCATAACTTTTGTAGCCGAGTATCGCAAAAAAAGACAAACGGAAATTATGGACCGTCAAATATCAAAAGAAGTGCGTCGCCGGGAACAGCGCCGGCGGATACTGAAGGCCGTCGCCGGAACGGGTGCGGCAGCGCTTGCCGTCTGGCTCATCATATACTTGCTGCACACGGAGGTTTACCGTAAGGATTTGCTTGTGTCGACAGTTGGCAGGGGGACGCTGGAAGTCTCGGTCAACGCTTCGGGCAAAGTAGCCCCCGCCTTCGAGGAAATTATCAACTCGCCCATCAACTCGCGCATCCTCGAAATCTACAGGAAAGGAGGCGATTCGGTGGAGGCGGGGACGCCCATCCTGAAACTAGATTTGCAGGCGACCGAAACGGAATACAACAAACTGCTCGACGAGGAACAGATGAAACAGCTCCAACTGGAACAGTTGCGCGTGACGAACCGCAGCAAACTTTCCGGGATGGAGATGAAACTCAAAGTCAGCCATATGGAACTCAATCGCAAGGAGGTGGAACTGCGCAACGAACGCTATCTGGACAGTCTCGGCGCGGGCACGACCGACAGGGTGCGCCAGATGGAACTCAGCTACAACGTGAGTCTGCTGCAACTGAACGAAGACGAACAGAATTATCTGAACGAACAGGCGCTTGCCGAAGCCGACCTGAAAGTGAAGAAACTGGAACTGGCCATCTTCCGCAAGAGCCTTGCCGAGACGCGCCGCACGCTCGAAGACGCCCGCATACGCTCGCCCCGCAAGGCGATCCTCACCTACGTGAACAGCGAAGTCGGCGCGCAAATCCAGCAAGGCAGCCGCATAGCCATAGTGTCCGACCTCTCGCATTTCAAGATCGAAGGCGAGATTGCCGATACGTATGGCGACCGCATCGCTCCCGGCAGCCGGGCTGTCGTCCGGATCGGCAGGGAGAAACTCGACGGCACAGTGAGCGACGTCACGCCACTCTCGCGCAACGGCGTCATCGCCTTCACCGTACAGTTGGAGGAAGGCAACCACAGCCGCCTCCGTTCGGGGCTGAAAACCGACGTGTACGTGATGAACGCCATCAGAGACGACGTGCTCCGCATCACCAATGCTTCCTACTATACCGGCAGGGGTGAATATGAACTGTTTGTGGTCGACGGCAATCAGCTCCGCCGGAAAAAGGTGCAACTGGGCGACAGCAATTTCGAATACGTCGAAGTGGTCGACGGTCTCGAAGAAGGAGACGAAGTCGTCGTCTCGGACATGAACGACTACAGAGAAAAAGAGAAAATCAGGCTGAAATAAACTGCACACGGCATGGTTTTATGAATTTACACCGGATTGCTTCATCCTGCTTCGTTCCCCGCAATGACGCCGGATGCCGCCATTGCGGACAACAATGGCATATTCGTCATTGCGGACGGAGTGAAGCAATCCGGACATGTCATTTTCCTCCCGCGAACGCTCCGCATCACGACTGTGTTGAAGCGCATCACATTCGTGATGCGCATCCACACAGTCGTGATGGGCGTGAAAAACCGGCCGGTACGGCCGGATGTGAATGTCGTGACGGTGGCATTGTCTGCGGACTGGGGATGCACGGACGCCGGATTGCCATGTCGCTTCGTTCCCCGCAATGAACTGTTTTGTCATATCAGCCCGTGTTCTGTGAAAAGGTTTGTTACTTCTTCCTTAGTGAGGCCGGTATATTCGACTGTATCTTCAACAGAAAATCCCTTTTGTTTCAAAGTCAGGGCAAATGTGAATCTGGCATTTTTCTCGCCTTCTTCTATGCCTCTTTGTTCGCCTTCTTCTCTTGCGGCGCTCATACCGTTGTTGTAGTCATATATGGCCATTTGACGCATATGGTAAACATGCAGGGCGTCTCTGTCCTGTGCGACGACCTGGATCTTTTCGTTCGCTCTTTTTATTGCCGTATCCATATTTATTATTTTATTAATTGTTTCATCACTTGTCTCTTTATCAAAAAAGGTCAGCCAGCGGTGCAG
>JAIRLL010000139.1 GCA_031259505.1 Tannerella sp. | reverse complement strand
TTCGGTTTTCAAAAACCGTCTGCAGTTCAGTTTTGACTATTATATCAATACGTCCGACCATCTGCTGTTCAACGTGCCGATACCCAGCACGACGGGGTTTGATTCGTACCGCACCAATCTGGGCAAAGTGGAAAACCGCGGATGGGAAATTGATATTACGTCTCACAACTTGGACGGTGTTTTCAAATGGTCTACCTCACTGAACCTTTCCCGTAACCGCAACAAGGTGCTGGATATGGGCGACATTACGCAATTCACCGAAAGTCATTGGGACGCGCAGTTCATCACGAAAGTCGGCGGACCGATCTCGCAGTTTTATGTCTACCGGACGGACGGCCTGCTGACCGAAGCCGATTTCGACACCAGCGGCAATCCCCTTGTCCCGGTATTCTCCGGTCAGGAACCGTACGGGGTAAAATATGTGGATCAAAACGGCGACGGCGTCATCAACGGCGACGACCTGACGCCCTGGGGCAACAACCTCCCGGACCTGATGTACGGCTTTACCAACCGGTTTTCGTACAGAGGGCTGGAGCTGAGCGTGCTGTTGCAGGGACAAATAGGAGGCGACGTCATGTTCCTCGGCCAGCGCCAACTGGATAACGGCGCCACGGGAATCAACCAGTTTAAACGATGGGTACATTCCTATAAACCGGATTATGAAGCTATCTATGGCCCGGGCGAAAACCCGGTACCGACAGAACTGGGCGTAGACATGTCGTGGGACGGAAAGACGCCGTATATTTTCGGAAGCAACCGCTGGCAGAACAATGACGACCGCCGGATTTATGACGCCACGTTCCTGAAAATAAAAAATATCACGCTGGCTTACAATCTGCCGCGCAAGGCGCTGAAAAGCATCTTTGCCGGAGGTGCGCGCGTGTATCTTTCCGTAGACAACCTGAAGAATTTCAACAGTTATCCGGGCGCTACACCCGAAACCAACAGCGAAGGCAATACGACGACACGTCAAGGCGTAGACTATATCACCTATCCGGTATCAAGTAGGTATGTGCTGGGACTTAATATTAATTTTTAAAACGCAAATGTGATGAAAAAAATAATGAAATATATCGGACTGAGTTTTCTGGCCTGCATGTTTTTTGCGGCCTGTGAAGACTTTTTGACGGAAATCCCGCTGGACGCGTACAGCGTAGAAGGGAAATACAAAACGCAGGCTGATTTTACACAAGCGATTGCCGGCGTATACTCCCGGAATCAGGCGCTGTATGCCGACCATGCCGACTGGTTCAGCCGCGTTATACTGCGTGCCGACGACAGTCAGAACGGCGGAGCGTATGCCTATGGATTTGATCAGTTTACGGAAAATAGCGTAGACGTAGCTTTTCTGAATAACGGCTGGAAAGGACTGTATAAAATCATCTCCTTTTCAAATCTCATTCTGGACAGGATCGACGCCGCTCAGTTTACCGACGCCGCGCTGAAAGATTACATCAAAGGCGAGGCATACATGTTCCGGGGCTATGCTTACTGGATGCTGGGCTGGCAGTTCGGCGGCGTACCTTTATATGACAAGCCTGTGACGACGGAAGAGGTATTGCAGATCAAGCGGAGCACGCAGGCCGAAACCTTCGATTTCGCCATTGCCGACTATAAACGGGCGATCGAACTGCTTCCCGAAGCGTGGACGGGCAGTAACATCGGGCGTGTAACCAAATATGCCGCCGCCGGTATGCTGGCGCGTCTGTATATGTTCCGGGGCGAATTTTCGCAGGCCAAAACTTACCTGACACAAGTCATTCAGTCCGGGAAATACGCTCTGGCAACCGATTACCGGGACTGTTTCTCGGAAGACCATGAAAATGATGCGGAACGGGTCTGGTCGGTTCAGTTTATGAGCGGACAAAGCGGCGAAGGACAATCTTTTTCATCGAGCGCGTTGCCCCAGGAAGCGTCGACTTCGAATCCGTACATGCCGTTTGCCGGATACGCTTCGGCCGTGCGCGTGTCCGAAAACATGCTGGCCGCCTACGAACCGGGCGACCTGCGGAAGGAGATAACAACCGTTACGGGTCTTACCATCAGCGGCCTTTTGGACACGGTATCGTACTGGTGCATCAAATACACGTATGAAGTTAACACGCCTCTGACGCAGAGCGACTGGGGCATTGACATCCCTATCCTGCGTTATACGGATATTGTGATGATGTATGCGGAGGCGCTGAACGAAGAAGGATACGTCGCCGGCGGCGAAGCTTTCCAGATAGTCAACGAGGTACGGGCCAGAGCCGGCCTGGCGCCGTTAGACCCGGCCGTGGTGAGCGACAGGGACAAATTCCGGGAAGCGATCAAACGCGAGCGCCGGGTGGAATTTTGCTGGGAAGGGCTTCGCTGGCTCGACCTGGTGCGCTGGGGCGATGCCGTGAGAGTGATGAACGAGCATTTCCTGCATCCCGACGAAGGCGGAGGGCGGTATTACATGGAACCGCACCAGGTTCTCTTCCAGATCCCCTTCGACCAGTTGTCGCGATACAATAACACGGATATCCTGTGGCAAAATCCGGGGTATTGATTTTCAGAAAGAAAGAAACGGTCTGAAAAGCCGAATTTCCATCATTGCAAACCCGCCCGCCCTTGTCATTACGAGTCCCTATATCTTTCAGATAAACAAGGGAAAATGACAAGATCGTCATTGCGAAGGCGAAGCCTGAAGCAATCCAGGGGCATGTGCGAACCTGGATTGCTTCACCCTGCGGGTTACCAATGACATGTTTCGTTATTTGCTTATTATCAGCCCGCTGGATTGCTTCGTACCTCGCAATGACGCCGGATGCCGTTGCCTGCAACAATGGCATCTACGTCATTGCGAACGGAGTG
>JAIRLL010000125.1 GCA_031259505.1 Tannerella sp. | reverse complement strand
GGGAAAATGACGGGAGCATCATCGGCAATCACCCAAAAAGGGGAGTATCATCAGCAATTTCCCGAAATGAGGAAAACTCACTGTTTATCAACGTTATCGTTGAATTCCGTCATTGGTAGGAGCGCAGCGACGTGGCAATCCAGGACTCTGTTATCTTTCAATCTCACTTTTTTACCCGCTTAAAGTATTATATCTTATTTATTTCGTATCCCTGAATGTGTTTTTTGTCGGCTAAAAAGAAATGAGAAGCTATACTCTCCCGTCTACCCCTCCCCCGAAAAAAACGCTCGCGACATGATTTGATTCTAAAAAAAGCGCTAATTTTGCAGAGCAATACAACTGAAGCAAACAGATGAACAAAAACGGACAATAAAATCTTGATAAAATCAATATGAACAGACTGACAATTCTCATGGCAATCGCCATACTGACTGCCGTATCGTGCGGCAGACAGTCGGGCAGGACGACGGGCGAAATCCTGCACAGCGGCAATCCCGTCTTCGACGGCTGGTATGCCGATCCCGAAGGCATCATTTACGACCGCACGTACTGGATCTATCCGACGTACAGCGACGTGTACGAGCGGCAAGTCTTTTTCGACTGCTTCTCGTCCGAAGATTTGGTACTCTGGACAAAGCACGCGCGCATCATCGACACCGCCGAAGTCCGCTGGGCAAAACGGGCGATGTGGGCGCCCTCGGTCATCCGCAAGGACGGGAAATATTACTTCTTCTTTTCGGCCAACGACGTGCACGAAGGCGAAACCGGCGGTATCGGCGTCGCGGTCGGCGACCGTCCCGAAGGACCGTACAGAGACTTGCTCGGAAAGCCGCTCATCAACGACATCGTGAACGGCGCACAACCCATCGACCAGTTTGTTTTCTGCGACGACGACGGCACATATTACATGTACTACGGCGGATGGCGACACTGCAATGTGGTACGTCTGAACGACGATTTCACTGCCCTCGTCCCGCACGACGACGGTACGGTATACAGGGAAATCACACCCGAAAACTACGTCGAAGGCCCTTTCATGTTCAAGAAGGACGGAAAATATTACTTCATGTGGAGTGAAGGCGGATGGACAGGACCTGACTATTCGGTAGCATACGCCATATCCGATTCACCCTTCGGGCCTTTCCATCGGGAAGAGAAGATACTGCAGCAAGACACGACTGTCGCCACCGGCGCCGGACATCACTCGGTGATTCATCTCCCCGGCACGGACGATTATTACATCGTGTATCACCGCCGTCCGCTGGACGAAACGCATGCCAACCATCGTGTGACGTGTATCGACCGGCTTTTCTTCGACGAAAACGGACGCATCAAGCCGATAAAAATTACGTTCGAAGGCGTTGAACAAAAAATTATCCCGTGAAAATGCGGCGATTGTCGCTTGTCGTTCCGGTCATGCTGCCGGTCGTTGCGGGACTGTTTCTTGCTTTGCAGGCGTCGGGTGTAATCGGCTTGGGAAACCGGACGGACGGGAAATCCCTTGTCGCCAGCCTGAGACTGAAGGCCGATTCCGCACTTCAGTACTGCAAAGACAACGGTTTCAGCGAGAAATACTGCTTTCTGGTCAATTTCGGCATTCATTCGGGGAAAGACCGTTTCTTTATCTGGGATTTCGAGCGAGACACGGTCGTCCGTTCAGGCTTGTGTGCGCATGGCGCCGGAGGTAACAGCACGCGAAGCAAGCCGGAATACAGCAATGAGGAAGGCAGTCACTGCTCGTCGCCGGGGCGATACAAAACAGGCATATCGTCGTACAGCCAGTGGGGCATCCATATACATTACAAACTGCACGGGCTGGAGCCGACCAACAGCAATGCCTTTAAACGTATCGTCGTGCTACATTCGTACAGCTACGTCCCCGACTGCGAAATATATCCCATATATCTGCCACTGGGCTACAGTGCGGGGTGCCCCGTCGTTTCGAATGCAATGATGAGAGCGGCCGACGAACTGTTGAAGAACAGCGAAAAACCATTTTTATTATGGATTTTCGACGAATCGTTTGGCCGGTAAGCAGAAAAAATATAATTTTGGGCAAATATTTATCAACATATAAAATTTGACATATACAATGACAAACAGAAGAGATTTTTTGAAAAACGCTTCCATCCTTGCCGCCGGCGGATTACTGTCCGGCAAGGCGAATTTGGCGTACGCAACAGGTAATCCGGCTATTACGGAGCGAAAAGCCGCAAAAAGTTTTGGGCTTCAGATTTATTCCCTGGGAAGCGAACTGTATCAGGACGTGGCCGGCGGCCTGAAGAATATCGGGCAAATGGGATATTCCACCATCGAACTTGCCGGATATGGCGACGGCAAAATCAACGGCGTAGACATGATTGAATTTAAAAAGATGACCGAAGACGCCGGATTGAAAATCGTCAGTTCGCATGTGAATCCTCCCATAAGCGAATATACGAAGGCGAACAGGGCGCAGATTGCCGAATACTGGAAAAAAACGGCAGACCATCATGCCGGGGCAGGCATAAAATATATCGTCCAGCCCGGCCAGCCCAGTACACGCAGCGTCGAGGAAGTAGCTTTCGTCTGTGAGGTATTCAATGAAGCAGGCGAAATAGCACGGGCTGCAGGTCTTCGGTTCGGTTATCACAACCACGACTTCGAATATGCCCGCGTAGTGGAAGGCGGCAGCCGGGCTGTGTTTGGCCGCCACGATGCGCCAGGCGAATCGAAAGTGATCTACAACCTTTTTCTGGAATATACCGACCCGTCGCTGGTCATCTTCCAGATGGATGTCTACTGGACGGTCATGGGGCAATTCGATCCGCTCGAATACCTGAAACAGTATCCCGATCGTATCCGCATGCTTCACATCAAAGACCGCGCCGTGCTGGGACAATCCGGTATGATGAACTTCGAAAACATTTTCAATCAGGCCTATGCCAACGAAATTGAAGATTTTTTCGTCGAACTGGAAGGCGTAAGAGGCATCACGCAGTTCGAAGGCGTGAAAGGGTGCGCCGACTATCTGCTGAAAGCGCCGTTCGTCAGGTAAAATAACTGAATGACCGATTTGAAATACGGCATAAAACGAATAACCGGTGGCGAACATGCGAAATGTCGCCACCGGTCGTTCAATCACCGATACATCTGTTTTGAACAGACTTGTCCGGTTTAATATCAGGAACAACCTTTCCTTTTGGAGCAGTTGTTTCTTCTGTCAGGATTTACTCTTCCGGCCGGCTTTATCCTGCTTCAAACTTCTTCTGCAATTGCGGATGAGTTCGAGAGGCGTACAATGGAACTGCCGCTTGCAAAACCAGTTGAAATGCGTAGCCGAATTGAAGTTAAATTCCTCCATGAGGTCGCTGATAGTTATATCAGGATCCATGGCTTTGGCTTTTACATGCTTGGCTATCTGATTCAACATCCACTGTCTGGCAGAAGTCCCGAAAACGCTTTTGAATTTGCAGTCGAACGTAGTCCGTCCCATATTCGCAAGAGAAGCCAGTTCACCTACATTTTTCACACTCATATAGTTG
>JAIRLL010000024.1 GCA_031259505.1 Tannerella sp. | reverse complement strand
AAAAAGTATGCTGTTATAAGGATTTGGCAATGAGAGAATATCTGAAAATTCTGTCATTCTGTTATTATGTATCTCCTGAGGAGAATTAATTCGTTGATTTTTATCCGGAAATCATTTTTTTTATACCGAACTCAGGTTAAAAGCGGAATGACACAATCGGAATCCGGCAGGTTCCATTCCGTTGCGATATCTCCGAAGGAGGAAAGCATCATCGTCCGTTTTCGTCACGACGTGTGTTTTCCATGCGTATCGAATCTGCACTGTTTGTGAAAACGGCATAAAAAAACTGTCCGGCAGTGCGTGTGCCGGACAGTTTTTTTTCGGTTCAGTCTGTGCGCAAGTCATTATTTTATGTCAAACGTGGCGACAGCGGCTTCGTCGTCCGAATGATTGCCGGCGTAAATGGTGTACGTGCCGGCGGGCACTACCTGTTTACCTGCCGCGTCGTCCCATTTTGCCAGTTGTTCGACGGGAATGGCAATCTGCATGAGGTGCGAGCCGCCTTTTGCTACTGTTTTTCTTTCGAACGTACGGAGTTCTTTCAGCGGCAGGCCTCGCCCGTCTTTCGGATACGCGATGTAGACCTGTCCGACGGCATCGCCATCCTGTTCGCCCGTATTTCTGATATTTACGGCGCACCGGATAATTTCGTCCGCCCTGTATTCCTTCCGGGGCTGTTCGGCCCATTCGTAGTCGAAGCGGGTGTAGCTCAATCCGTATCCGAACGGATAGAGGGCTTTTCCGGTGAAGTATTTGTAAGTGCGGTTGTGCATCGAGTAATCTTCGAAATCGGGCAGGTCGCTGTCGCCGGCATAGAAGGTGACGGGCAGATGTCCCGACGGATTGTAATCTCCGAGCAGTACATCGGCAATAGCCTTTCCGGCGTATTCGCCGCCATACCATGCGTTGACGATGGCATTAATGTTTTCCGCTTCCCACGGCATGGAAATCGCGCTGCCGGTCATCATGACGAATACGACCGGTTTGCCGGTGGCTTTCAGCGCCTGCAGCATTTCGGTCTGAACTTTCGGCAGGAGGATGGTCGTACGGTCTCCGCCGAAGAATCCCGGATCGTCCACTCTCATCTCTTCGCCTTCCAGACGCGGGGAGATGCCTCCGGCAAAGATGATTACATCGGCGTCTTTCACTTTTTCGGCCGTGCCCCGGAAATCGACGGGCGTACGCCGGATGGCTTCGAGGCCGATGCGCGCGCTACGCCGGTATTGCACGTGTTCGAGTTTCAATCTGTATTTTTCGCCTTGAGCGAGTGATACTTTGCAGACATCCGTCCCGCGTCCGGCGCCGGACGTCCACGATTCGGAAACCAGCCGGCCGTTGACGTAGAAACGGTAGCCGTCGTCGAAACTGATATTGAACTCGATCTCGCCGGTGACGGGCGACTGTATCGTGCCTTCGAAACGCGACGAATAATCTTCGAGGTTTACGCCGGGCATGACAGGATTGTCAAACGAGCCGAAGAGGAGTTTTTTTGCAACGCCCCGGTATGCGGGTTCGCCTTCGAGACTGGTATTGTTGAAAAACTCGACCGAGAAGCCGTCGCCTTCGACGAGATTTTCTATCTGCAGGTCTGTCAGCATGTCATAACTTGCATAGCTGCATCCTCTTTCGTATACGATTTCCACATCCGGCAGTTTATCCTTCAGGCCGTTCAGCGGCGTGTGTATTTTTTCGGGGATACCGTTGTAGTTACCCAGTTGCACTTCGGGATTGTCTGCATTCGGTCCTACGAATGCGATTTTCTTCAGCGTCTCTTTCTTCAGCGGCAGGAGGCCGTCGTTTTTCAGCATGACGATGGACTGCTGCGACATTTTCAGTGCATGCGCCCTGTGCGCTTCTTTCCTGAGCGCCGTCGAGTCTGTCCGTGCGAAAGGATTTCTGTCCGCAGGGTCGAACAGTCCGAGGCGGAAGCGTATTTCGAAAAGGCGCCTGAGCGAAACGTCTATCTGCGCTTCGGTGATCAGGTTGTCTTCTACGGCCTTGACGAGTCCCCGGTAAGCTTCGTTGCCGCAGTCCACGTCCGTACCGTGAATGACGGCGTCGGCAGCCGCCGAAGGTGCGTCGGGATGTGTCTTGTGACCGTTGTAGAAATCATTGATGGCGCCGCAGTCGGAGGTGACGTATCCGGTGAATTTCCAGTCGTTGCGCAGGATGTCGATCATCAGTTTGTCGCTTCCGCAGCAGGGCTGTCCTTCGAAGGCGTTGTAGGCGCACATGACGCCTGCCACTTTCGCGTCTTCCACCAGCGCCTGGAAGGCGGGCAGGTAGGTATCCCACAGGTCGTAGGACGTAGTCGCGGCGTTGAACGTGTGCCGGTTCGATTCCGGTCCGCTATGCACGGCGAAGTGTTTTGCGCAGGCGGCGGCCTTGAGATAGCGCGGATTGTCGCCCTGCAGTCCCAGCACGAAATGTTTGCCCAGATCTGCGGTGAGGAAAGGATCTTCGCCGTAGGTTTCCTGGCCGCGTCCCCAGCGCGGATCGCGGAAGATGTTGATGTTCGGCGTCCAGTACGTCAGTCCGTGATAAATGCTGTAGTCGCCTTTGGCCGAGGAGGTGTTGTATACGGCGCGGCCTTCTTCGGCCGTATAGTCGGCCATCATGCGCATGGCTTCCCGGTCCCAGCCGGCAGCCATGGCGATGGCCTGCGGGTAGACGGTGACGAGATATTCCGTCCTTGCCACACCGTGCAGACACTCGTTCCACCAGTCGTATGGCGGAATACCCAGTCTCTCAATGGCCGGAGCGGCATTGAGCATTTGCGCGACCTTTTCTTCGAGCGTAAGCCGCGATACCAGATCTGCCGCCCGTTCGGCGGCCGTCAAACCGGGATTCTGAAACGGATATTCATACTTTTTGCTATCCGTGCATCCCGAAAATTGTGTCAGTAAAAGACACAGTCCGATTACTCCTAAATAATTTTTCATATAAACATATTTACTATTAATGTATACTGTATTTGCAAAAATACGACAATAATTCCACTTGAAACAAAACGTACCGGACATTTTTTTTTCCTGTCCGGAGCAGGTCGATTCTTCGTCCGGCAGTCCGGTTGTTTTCCTCTACCAGAAATACCAGTAGAAGGCAGCAGTAATGGCAAGGATGACAGCCGAATGTATGACGTCCCACCGGTTCCATCCGGCGCGTGTCGCAGCTTTCTGTTCCGGAGTGGCGGTGCCGAAGACGAGTCCCTGTATCTTTTCCGCTGCAGGCGCACGGGTGAAGAAACTTACGGCGGCGACAACGGCGATGCAGACGGCCAGCATCCATCCGCAGAAGAACAGCCAGTTTGTGTCGAAAAAGACGGCTTTGAAGAGCGACGGCGCTGCATCCGGCATGTTCTCGTAATAGATTTTTGCTCCCAGGCGCACGAGGCCGATCGCCATGCCGGCGACGAGTCCCCATAGCCCGCCCTGCGCAGAGGCTCGTTTCCACGTGATTCCCAGCAGAAATACGGCGGCGATGCCGGGCGCGAGTACGGACTGGACTTCCTGCAGATAGGCATACAGCACGTCGCCTATGCTCCGCATGACCGGTATCCACAGGATGCCGAGCGCGACGACGGCAAAGGTGGCAATCTGTCCGATGACGACGAGTTGCTTTTCGGACGTGGCGGGGCGCAGTTTTTTGTAGAAGTCGATGGTGAACAGCATGGACGACGAGTTGAAGAGCGAGGCGAGCGAACTCATCAGCGCGGCCAGGATGCCGCATACGACTAACCCCTTCATCCCGGCAGGGAGGAGTTTGGCCACGAGCGTGGGGAAGGCTGCGTCGGCATTGTGCTGACCGTTTTCGAGCAGCGGCAGGAAACTGCCCGTTTTGGCATGGAGCGCGAAAGCTATCATGCCGGGGATGAGGAAGAGAAAGACGGGCAGGAGCTTGAGGTATGCGCCGAAGATCGTTCCGCGCCGCGATTCCTTCTCGTTTTTGCCGGAGAGTACACGCTGGACGATGAACTGGTCGGTGCACCAGTACCAGAATCCGATGATGGACGATCCGACGAGTGCGCCCAGCCAGGGGAAGTCCGGGTCGCTGTTGCTGCGTATCAGCGAGGTCATCGTGTCACCGAAGTCATTGGCGGAGACGCCGCCGCAGATGCGCATCATCTCGTCCCATCCGCCGAGTTCGCGCAGCCCGAGCACGAGGATGACGAGCGAGCCGAGCAGCAGTATGGGCGTCTGGAGTATCGAAGTGTAGAGCACGGATTTCATCCCGCCGAAGATGGTGTACAGCGCCGTGACGGCTACCAGCCCGACGGCGGCAATCCAGAAGAAATCGACGCCCCAGAGCGTCTCGATGCCGAACACCTGCTGGAAGACAAGCCCGCCGGCGTAGACGGTGACGGCAACTTTCGTCATGACGTAGCTGAGGAGCGAGATGACGGACAGAATCGTCCGGGAGCTTTTGTTGTAGCGCCGTTCCAGAAATTCGGGCATCGTCAGCACCATGCTGCGGGCATAGAAGGGCACGAACACCCAGCCGAGTATCAGAATCATCCAGCCCTGAATCTCCCAGTGCGCCATGGCCATTCCGCTCGAGGCGCCGGCGCCGGCAAGCCCGATGAGATGTTCCGAGCCGATGTTGGATGCGAAAATCGACGCGCCGATGGCTATCCACGTGGCGTCTCGACCGCCGAGAAAATAATCTTTCGAATCTCTGTTTTTCTGTTTCAGCGTCCATACGACGATCCCGCCCAGTATCAGGGCGAAGACGCCGATTACAGTCCAGTCGTAAAATTCCATATTTGTAAAGTTTTATGTTGTTAATTCATTAAATTTGCCGCATGTTTTTATTTCGGGCGTAAAAGTAATACCTGTTTGCCGTATGGAATGCATAAAAAAACATGTTGTGAAACATAAAACAGGACAGGCATTTTTTTTGACTCCTGCAACCGAAGGGAGATCCGTTTACGTCAAACACATGAAAATAACACGGTATTAATGTTTAATTTTGATGTATTATGATGAATGTTTTAAAGTTTGTCCCGTTGCGGGACGGTTTTGGCGATATGGGCATTATATTTCCGATGCTGATAGGTCTCGGAATAATTATTATGCCCATGATTATGGTGATTGCCATTGTGTGGATTGAGTCGTACGGGAAAAGAAAGCGTAGCGAGTATGAAGCGAACCTGTATGCGAAGGCAATAGAGCACGGACAGGAACTTCCGAAGGCCGTGTTGGACAGGCTTGGGAAAAACACGAGGAAGAAAAGCCCTCTGGAGAACGGGATTATCCTTCTCTCGATCGGGGCAGGCATATCGCTGTTTTTCATGTTTGCCGAGGGGGTGACTGTGAACGGGTTTTCGCACAGCGTGGCTAATGGAATGGCTATGGGGATAATTCCGGCGGCGCTCGGCGTGGGTCATCTGATTGTTCATTTCCTGGAGAATAGGCGTAAACGCGGTCAGGACGATGAAAAATGAAACATTGCTTGTTTCGCAGGCGGCGCTGCTGGGCGACAGGGATGCGTTCGGGCGGCTGGTGGAGGCATATCAGTCGCCCGTCCGGCGTTTCTTCCATCACCTGACGGGTGGCGACAGGGAGCGGAGCAAGGACCTGGCGCAGGAGACGTTTGTCAAGGCATGGCTTCACATCGGGTCGTTTCGGGCGGCAGCCGCGTTTTCGACGTGGCTCTACCGCATTGCGTACAATGTGTTTTACGACGACTGCCGCATGAAGCGCGATGAGGCGAACGCGGACGAGGCGCCGGAAGAAGCGGCAGTAAGCGACGGGGGCGTCTCGGGCAGCGACCTGAGCATAGACCTCGCCCGCGCGCTGTCGACACTCAGCGCCGTCGAGCGTACGGCCGTTCTGCTCTTCTACATGGAAGACAAGCCGGTCGAGAAGATAGCCGCCATCATGGGATGCCCGGCGGGAACGGTCAAGTCGCATCTTCATCGCGGACGGACAAAAATGAGCGCTTATTTAAAAAATGAAGGATATGGAAATAAATGACAGTGATTTGAAACGGATATTCGAGATGTGCCGGCACGAGATTGCGGACGACGGTTTTTCGCGCCGTCTGCGTGACGCATTGCCGCCGCGCCCGTCGTACATGCCGCAGATAGTGATGTGCATCTGCGCCATGGCGGGAATCATGCTTGTGTTTACTATTCTGGGCTTTGAGTCGATTGCAGACAATATTCTGGGGATTGTCGAATCGCTGAGCCGGCAGGAATGGCCGTCGGCGGCGGCGGTCTCGATGTGGCTGGGGATAGTGTGCTGCACGGGAATAGTCGGATATGCGGTGGCGGCGGCGGAGTGACGGAACAGCCGGAAGTGCGGCACGACAGGACAGTTCCTACACGTCTCTGCTCGCCTTCAGTCCGCGTATCACGGCGGAAGTGAAACCGGCATTCTCCATTTCATTCAGTCCTTTGATCGTAAGTCCGCCGGGCGTTGTCACCCGGTCTATTTCCTCTTCGGGATGATTGCCGTTGGCTTCCATCAGGGCGACGGCGCCTTTGAGTGTCTGCAGCACGACGTCTCTTGCCTGAGAAGGATAGAAGCCGAGTTCGACACCGCCTTCCATCGCCGCACGGATGTAGCGGAAGGCATAGGCTATGCCGCACGAGGCCAGCGATGTGCCGGCGGCCATCAGCCGTTCGTCGACGGCCATCGTCGCGCCCAGTTCGTCGAAAATGCCTGTAACCGTATCGGTCTGCGCCGGGGTTGCGTTTTGCGATGCAATGAAAGTCATGCTGTTCTGCACCGCGACGGCCGTATTGGGTATCAGGCGGAAAAGCGCGGGCTCCACGCCTTTGTGGCTGTCCAGATACTTGTCCAACTGGGCAAATGTAACGCCGCCTGCGATGGAAATGATGATTTGACGCTCGTAGTCCAGCGACAGTTTGATTTCGTATATCACCTTTTCGAGCAGCCACGGCTTTACGGCGAGAAGCACAATATCGGCGCTGTCGGCAGCCGCCCTGTTGTCGGTGACCGTACGTATTGCCGCGTGAATATTGCGCACCCCGGCGAGCGCCTCGGTCGACGTGTCGGAACAGGTAATGTCGAAAGGCTTTATCAGCGTGCCTTTCACCAGACCGCGTACAATGGCGCTTCCCATGTTTCCTGCGCCGATAATCGTTAGTTTCATACGTTGCTTTTTTTAAATTCGGGACAAATATACACGAAATATTTCATACGGCGTGATATGGTCGCAAAGTAAATGGCAAATGGGGAAACTGCAAAATATTTTCTGTTAAAGTTGTCCACGAATTACACGAATTACACGAATCACACAAATGTAGGGGCATATCACATACGCCCTCTTCCGTCCCCACCGTACCCGATGTCCCCAATGTCCCCCCCCCAGCTTCGTTTCAAGCAAGGCAAAGGAACGAAGCAATCTAAAAAAAAATATAACAGAATCATGCCAGGTACAGTATATTCCATATCTTTGTCCGAAAATAAAAATAGCAGACTCTTATGGAAAATAATCCGAAGAATAATGAGATTCAGATAGAACTGTCTGAAGACGTGGCGCAGGGCACGTATGCAAATCTGGCCATCATCGCCCATTCCAGTTCCGAATTTATTATCGACTTCATCCGCATTGTGCCGGGCGTGCCGAAAGCGCGGGTGAAAAGTCGCGTCATCCTGACGCCCGATAATGCCAAACGCCTGCTCCTGGCTCTGCAGGACAATATCCGCAAATTCGACGAGCTGGTACGCAACGGCAAGACCGCTTCTTTCGACGGCAGTCTGATTCCTCCCATCGGCGGCATTCCCGGCGAAGCCTGACCGCGCCGCCGTCCGTCTCCGAATCCCCCGAATCCTGAATCAGTTCAACCCTTCAAGAATCTTTTTCAGGACAGCCTGCGCTGCGATTTCGCGATTGGCAGCTTCGGGGATGACGATGCTTTGCGGGCTTTCGATCACTTCGTCGGTGACAATCATGTTGCGACGCACGGGCAGGCAGTGCATGAACCATGCGTCGCGGGTGAGCGCCATCTTTTCGGCGTCTACCGTCCACGCGCGGTCGGCGCCGAGCACCTTGCCGTAATTCGTGCCCGAATACGCCGCCCAGTTCTTTGCATACACGAAGTCGGCGCCTTCGAAAGCCTTGCGCTGATCGTATTCCACGCGGGCATTCCCCACAAAAGCTGCATCCAGTTCATAACCTTCGGGATGGGTAATCACCAGTTCGTATCCGGCGGCGCCGATCCATTCGGCGAAACTGTTGGGCACGGCCTGCGGGAGGGCGCGCGGATGGGGCGCCCACGTCATGACCACTTTCGGGCGTTCCGTACGTTTGTATTCTTCGATCGTAATCAGGTCGGCGTAGCTTTGCAGCGGGTGACGGGTGGCGGCTTCCATGCTGAAAACCGGCCTGCCGGAATGGCGGATGAACTGGTTCAGTATTTTCTCGCCGTAATCGTCTTCTCTGCTTTCGAAACGGGCAAACGAACGCACGCCGATGATGTCGCAATAGCATCCCGTCACGGGAATGGCCTCGAGCAGATGTTCGGGCTTGTCGCCATCCATGACGACGCCCCGTTCGGTTTCGAGTTTCCATGCGCCCTGGTTCACATCCAGCACGATGACGTTCATCCCCAGATTCATGGCTGCCTTCTGCGTGCTCAGGCGCGTACGCAGGCTTGAGTTGAAGAATATCATCAGCAGGGTTCTGTTCTTTCCAAGCTCGGTGTGGCGGAAACGGTCTTTTTTGATTTCCAGCGCGTAGTGTACGGCCTGTTTCAAGTCTCCAATATCATGTACGCAGGTAAAATGTCTCATATCATTTATTCTTTTAAAGTTATTGTTTCAAATCAGTTTCTTGTCTGTCCGTCGCCTTCGATGATGTATTTATATGTAGTGAGTTCGGGCAGCGCCATCGGGCCGCGGGCGTGCAGCTTCTGCGTGCTGATGCCTATTTCCGCGCCGAATCCGAACTGCGCGCCGTCGGTAAACGCCGTCGAGACGTTGGCATACACGCAGGCGGCATCTACCTTCAGTTCGAAGAGGCGAATGGCTTCGGGCGATTCGCTGATGATGCTTTCGCTGTGCTTCGAGCCGTATGCGGCGATATGTTCAATCGCCCTGTCCAGAGACGGCACGGTGCGGATGCTCATCTTGAAGTCCAGAAATTCCGTGCCGTAGCTTTCGGGGACAGCCGGCTGCAGGAGCGAGGGCGGATAGTGTCCGGACAGCGCTTCCAGCGCCGGGCTGTCGGCGTAGACGACGACGCGGCTGTCGGCCAGGCGGCTGCAGATGCAGGGCAAATCGTCCAGCCGTTCCTGATGGATAATCAGGCAGTCAAGCGCATTGCAGACGCTTACGCGGCGCGTTTTGGCGTTGTGCACGATGGCGCGTCCCTTTTCTATGTCGCCGTCGCGGTCGAAATACGTATGGCATATTCCTGCGCCGGTTTCAATCACCGGGACGAGCGCCTGCTCGCGTACGTACCGAATCAGCGCGCTGCTGCCGCGCGGAATCACCAGGTCGACGCTTCCGACAGCCTTCAGGAGCGCGGCCGTCGCTTCGCGTCCGGGCGGCAGCAGGATGCACGCCTGCGGGTTGACAGCGTGCTTTTCCAGCGTTTCGCGGATAATGCCGGCCAGTGCGCGGTTCGAACAGTCTGCGTCCGAACCGCCTTTGAGGATGCAGGCGTTTCCCGATTTGAAACACAGGGAAAACACGTCGAACGTCACGTTCGGGCGCGCTTCGTATATGACGCCTGTCACGCCGAAGGGGACGGTGATTTTCCGGATCAGCATCCCGTTGGGTCGCCTGCTTTCGGAGAGGATTTTTCCCAGCGGAGACGGGAGTGCGGCTACCTGTTTCATGTCGGCAGCCATTCCCTGGAGGCGTTCTGCGGTGAGTTTTAGCCGGTCGTACTTCGGGTCGTCCGGCTTCATCCGCTCCAGATCGCGGAGGTTGGCTTGCAGTACTTCCGTTTGCCGGGCAAGCAGCGTATCAGCCGTATCCGTCAGTACGCGGCTGACCGTCGCATCGCTGCATCCGCGCAGGTCGACGGATGCGGCAACGGCCTGCCGGATTTGTTCTTTACTGTTCATCTTATACATTTTTTCTGGTGGGCAAATTTTTTTTGCCCCTACATTAATATTATATATATGCTTCACTCCAGATACAGATAATCGTAATGAATCATGGGGCGCGCGTTGCGCCGACCAATCAGCGAGGCGGCTTTTTCGCAGTCGTATCCTGCGCGTCCGACGCCCAGTTGAATGCCCTGCTCGCTGATGATTTTCACAATGTCGTCTTTTCTGAAGCTGCCCGTGATCTGCCTGATTCCGACGAAGAGGATGCTTGTCGCCTTTTCGCCGTAGAGCGCTTTTTCGGCTCCGCTGTCGATATGCACTTCGCCTTTGGCAAATCCTTCCGAATGGGCAACCCATTTCTTGATGCTGCTGAACGGTCGGTCTGAAGGCTGGAATCGGGTACAGATCACGTCGCGGCCGGCAATGAGGTCGAGCAGGATGTGTTCGCGGGCGCCATTGGCGATGATGACCGGAATGCCTTCGTCGGCGACTTTGCGTGCGAGATGATATTTTGTCAGCATTCCTCCCCGTCCGAACGTCGACCTGCCGGGGCGGACAGTCGACGACAGGTCGTCGTTTTTACTTATGTGCCTGATTACTTTGCTGTCCGGCAGGGAAGGATCACCGTCGAAGATGCCGTCTACATTACTCAGTATGATCAGTGCATCCATGTTCATCATTGCGGCGACAAGCCCGGACAGTTCGTCGTTGTCGGTAAACATCAGTTCTGTCACCGAGACGGTATCATTCTCGTTCACAATGGGTATGACGCCGTTTTCGAGCATCACTTCCATGCAGTTCTTCTGATTGAGATAGTGCGTGCGGCTGCCGAAATTCTCTTTCGATGTGAGCACCTGTCCACAAATCAGGCGGTGGCGGCGAAAAAACGTGGAATAGTGGTTTATCAGGATCGCCTGCCCCACGGCCGAATAGAGTTGACGCGACGAAACGGCATCCAGCTTTTTCGCCGGCCTCACCTTGCTGCGCCCCGAAGCGACTGCGCCCGACGAAATCAGTACGACATCAATCCCTGACCTGTGCAGCGCCGCAATCTGAGCTACCAGATCCGACATGCGCTGCAAATCCAGTGTCCCGTCCTTATGCGCCAGCACATTGCTGCCCGCTTTGACTGCAATCCTTTTTAACGGCTTCGCCATGTTCTTAATTCTTTACCGGGCGGCAAAGATAGGCTTTTATTCAAAAAATCCATAATAAATAAAATGAATAATGCCTGCCCGGGGAATAAATAATTATCTTTGCGCCCGTATTCACGTAAAGTTTATTTTGAAAATGAAACAGATTGAAAAAGGTGTCACGCTTCTGCTGTGTGCAATATTATTATCAGCCATATGTATGTGGAGTTGCTCGGACGACAGCGGCGAGTCGAATACCGAGCCGCCGGAGACGCCGCCCGTCGTGAAACTGTCGGCAAACAGGACGGCTCTTAAAGCCAACGGGATCGATGCGGTGGTATTTGCCGTGACGGTCAACGGCGAGGACGCAGGCGCGGAGGCGCTTGTCATCTGCCGGAACGGTGCGAATGCGACGGACACTGTCCGCGGAAACAGTTTCTCGACCAGAGAGGCGGGGACGTACAGTTTTTATGCGAACTACAAAGGCAGGGTGTCGGACGAAATCAGTATCGATGCGGCGGCGGTCGTGGTGGCGCTGAAAGCCGACAGAGATACGATCAAAGCCAATGACCGGGACGTGGTGCGGTTTACGGTCGTTGCCGACGAAGCGGATGTGACCCCGTCGGCGGTCGTTACGCTGGCCGGTGCGCAGGATTCCGTTTTAAACGGCGCTTCCTTCTCGGCGAAGGAGCCTTCGACATATACGTTTTATGCGACTTACGAGGGGACGAAGTCGAACGGGATACGGATTGAAGCCACGGAAGTGCAGTATCTGCTGACGGCGGACAGGACATCTGTCCTGGCGGACGCTTCCGGAGAGGTGCGATTCACCGTGACGGTCGACGGCGAGGATGTGACGTCCGACGCTGCCATCTTCCAGCGCTACGAGGGCATGGAAACGGCGCTTGACGCGCCGGCGTTTTCGACGGAAAATTACGGTACATACACGTTTTATGCCGTTTACGGAGGAAAAAAGACCGGCGAAGTAGCGGTCGACGCCGTGTATGTCGACCGTCCGTTCCTCATGGAGCATGTGATAATGGATTTCACGTCGACCATTTGCCCGAACTGTCCGCGCATGGAAGCGGCCATCCGCAAAGTGCAGAGCGACAAATCGCCCGAAACGGAGCACCGGATTGCGCTCCACATGGGCGGCAAGCATTGCGACAGCGAACTGTCGGGCACGATGGGGCCTGTAGCCAACCTGCTGAGTTCGGACGACTATTTTCCTTCGGTAAAGATAAATCTCAAATACGTCGAATACCTGTCGGCCACAACCACGCCCAACAGAATCGTCAAGTCAATAAACAGTTCGAAAAAAGACAGAGGAAACGTGTCCGAGACGGGCATCGCCATCGAATCGACCGTGAACGGGACGGATATCAATTTCACGGTAAAGGTGAAAAGCGTAAAG
>JAIRLL010000381.1 GCA_031259505.1 Tannerella sp. | reverse complement strand
CTGCAGCCCCGAGCTGCGCTACGCTTGCAAGGGGTTATTTACATTCAAGTCCTTCGGACTTTTTCCTGCTTCTCACTATGACGGAGATACCATTGTTTTCGGCAATGGCGTCCGACGTCATTACGAGGCACAAAGCAACCCGGGTACATGACGCCCCTGCCCCGCCATGCACGGATGACGCTTTCGGCGTCGAATTTGCATAACCCCGAACAGGCGTAGCGCAGTTCGGGGACAGCGCTGCCGCCTCCCTCTCTGTCAACCCCACAAGGGGTTGAACTGCTTCGCAGTTCCGACAGGGAGGCGACGCATACCCCGGGCTGTGCCTGCGGCCTGCAGCCCCGAGCTGCGCTACGCTTGCAAGGGGTTATTTACATTCAAGTCCTTCGGACTTTTTCCTGCTTCTCGCAATGGCGAGAAGCTGCTTTCCGGTCGATTTCCTGCTCTTATCCACTACGAAGGCGCAGCCTGAAGCAATCCGGACTGACTTCGCAAAATCATGCCGCGCACAGTATAACGTAACAAAGGCAGAGACGTCGCCGGACGGAGGAACGGCAACTTCCGTTTTTCTTAACAGGATTGTAACAGAGCCGTCGCAGTTTCGTAATAACTCCGTTCTATTTTTGCGCCAGTAAATAAACAGATATGAAACATCAGGAAAAAGAGATGCAGGCGCTCAAGGAGGAAGTGAGCCGGATGTGGAAACTGGTACTCTCGCAACTCGAAAAGGCCAAACAGGCTTTTATGACCGGAGACGTCGAAATGGCGCGCGAAGTGGCCAGTCGCGAGAAAAGGGTTGACGCCTTCGAATTGAAAATCGACAGCGACTGCGAAAATTATATCGCCCTATTCAGTCCCGTGGCGGTCGATCTGCGGCTGGTACTGTCGCTGATCAAAATCAGTTTCACGCTGGAGCGCATCGCCGATTTTGCCGAAGGCATAGCCCGGCACGTCATCGAGGAAGTCGGGAACAGACCGGACGCGCGGATAATCGAAGAGTTGCAGATGGAGAAAATATTCGATACGCTCATCTCCATGCTGTCCGACAGTTTTGTCGCCCTCGAATCCGAAAATACACGGATATCGGGGAAAATCATGTCGAAAGATGATGAAATCGACATCCTTTACCGCCGCTCGCTGGATATTCTCACAAACTATCTTCAGGAAAACCCGTCCATGATTCGCTGCGGGCTGAAGACCTTTCTGCTCATCCGCAAACTCGAACGGATCGGCGACCACTGTAGCAACATCGTAGAAGAGATTGTCTTTTACGTCGACGCCAAAGTCCTGAAACATGGAGGCAATTAGCGAATGAAAGCGAATTTTACTATATTTGCGCGATGAATACAGACACGACAGCCGCTCCGAAGATTCTCGTGGTCGACGACGAACCCGTCATCTGCGAAGTGCTCGAATATAATCTTGCCAGCGAAGGTTATGAAATCACGTGCGTCCATTCGGCGGAAGACGCGCTCAGGCATCTTTCGCCCGATCATTCGCTCATCCTTCTCGACGTGATGATGGCCGGCATGTCCGGATACAGGCTTGCCGAAACGCTGAGGCAGAAAAAAAATCGCATCCCCATCATCTTCCTCACAGCCAAGGATACGGAGAACGATATGCTGACAGGTTTTTCCGTCGGCGGCGACGATTATATTTCCAAACCTTTTTCGATAAAGGAAGTACTCGCCCGCGTAAAGGCCGTACTGAAAAGAACGGGAACGGCGGGTGAAAAACCCGGCCGGAAACTCGTTTTCGACGACCTCGTCATCGACCTCGAACTGAAGGAACTGACTGTCGGCAACGGGAAAGTCCTCCTTACGAAAACCGAATTTGAATTGCTGGCGCTCCTGTCTGCCAGCCCCGAACGCATATTTTCGCGTGGAGAAATACTCGAAAAAGTCTGGAAAGAAACGCCCTACATTACGGAACGGACAGTAGATGTGCACATCACCCGTCTGCGCAAGAAGCTGGGTAACAAAGCGTCGGTCATATCCAACCGCGCCGGCTTCGGATACCGGTTTCATATTTCATGAAGAGACAATGAAAGCAAGTTACAGGCAAAAGCTGTTCCTCTCGTTCGTGCTTATTTTCACGCTGTTCACGGCTGCGATTATCTTCTTCGAACAGTCGCGCGAAAAGGAACACAGGACGGAAGCGCTGGAAGAAAAACTGGACGCCTTTGCCGGCATCGTGTACAGCGCGCTGTCTCGCACCGCAGACCGGCGGCAAACGCTCGACAGCCTTCCCGGCCTCTTCCCGGAAAATATCCGCCTGACGCTGATTGACAGGCAGGGACATGTGATATATGACAATGCGGTCGAAGAAGCCGGACAAATGGAAAACCATGCCCGCCGCCCGGAAATACGGCTTGCCCGCGAAAAAGGACGGGGGAGAGACATACGCATCTCCTCTTCCAACAACAGGGAATATCTCTACTACGCCAGACAGTTCAGTGACTGCTACATACGCATAGCTTTGCCCTACGACATCAAAGTACGCCATTTCCTGAAACCCGACAACATTTTTCTCTACTGCATCGCCGCCCTCTTTGTCGTCATGCTGGCGCTTATCAACCTCGTATCCGGACAGTTCGGGAAGTCCATCAGGCAGTTGCGCGATTTTTCCAACCTGATTGAAAACGGAAATGCACGCTTCCCCGACGACGAACTGGGCGAGATAGGTACAAAAATTGCAGACAATTACCGCAAACTGAAGGAAAGCGAGAAGGCGATCGCGCTCGAACGCGAAAAACTCCTCCAGCATGTCCACAGTTCGGAAGAGGGGCTGTGCTTCTTTTCGCCCGGCAATGCGGTGGAGTTTTATAACGGACTGTTCATTCAGTATCTGAACACGATAACCGACGAAGCCGACAGCAATCCGGCAAGCGTACTGACGGATGCTTCGTTCGGAAAGATTTCCGCCTTTCTCTCAGGCCGCGATGCGCGCGACAGCTATTTCGAGACGCATGTGGATAAGCACGGGAAAACTTTTGCAGTCAGGGCAAACGTGTTCGACGACAGGAGTTTCGAAATCATTATCAACGACGTCACAAAACAGGAAAAAACGCAGCGCCTCAAACAGGAAATGACGGGAAACATCACGCACGAACTGCGCACACCCGTGACCGGAATACGCGGATGCCTCGAAACGATTCTCGAACATCCGCTAAGTCCCGAAAAAAAGGACTACTTCATCAGAAGCGCATACCGCCAGACACTCGCCCTCTCGGAACTGATCAGCGACATGAGCCTCATCACCAGGATTGAAGAAGCGCCGCACACGTTCGATCCGGAAGACATTGTCGTCGCCGACCTGCTCGAAAACCTGAAAAAGGAACTGGAAATCCCCCTGCAGGAGAAAGATGCGAAAATGACGTGGAACATCGGCAGCGACGTGACGGTACGCGGCAACCGGAACCTGATTTACGCCATCTTCAGAAACCTCACGGACAACGCCGTCCGCCACGCCGGAAGCCATATCGGCATCTTCGTCTCCAGATATGCCGAAGACGCCGGATTCCATTACTTTTCCTACTCCGATACCGGCGTTGGAATCTCCGGCGAGCAGCATCTTAACCGCATCTTCGAACGCTTCTACCGCATCGGCGAAGGACGCACGAGAGACACCGGCGGCACGGGGCTGGGCTTGTCCATCGTCAAAAACGCCGTCGCCTTCCACCGCGGAACGATTGTTGCCAAAAACCGGGTCGGCGGCGGACTCGAATTTCTGTTCAAACTGCCCAAAAGCACGGCAAAATGAACAGCATAAACTGCTGTTCTACACGGAGGCCCGGAGAACACGGAGATTCTTCTCATGATTCTAACTTCGGCACGGACTGTTCGGACGGAATTCGCTGTTTTACGCAGTCATAAGTCTTGCGGTACAGAAAATCGGCCAGTTCCCTGTCGTCCGTGAACTGCTGAACGGTTTGTGCGGGAATCGGTTCGCCGATATAAACGTCCAGAGTTTTGCCGCGTTTGTTAAAAGCCTCGTATGCCACACGCAGCACGCGTATTTTCCAGTTTATTTTACCCAGAAGGTAGAAGAAACTGGAATTGCGGCAGTCGAAACAGACCGGGTAGACGGGTACGCCGGCCTTTTTTATCAAGCGGATAACGGTATGCGCCCAGGGCAGGTCGCATACCTGCATTTGTCTGTTGATAAACGACATGGCGCCTGCGGGGAAGAATCCTGTCGGATGGCCGTTTTTCAGGTGTTCCATTGACAGGCGTACGCCGTTGACATTGGCGCGGTTCGGCGAATCCCTGTCGTCCGTTCTGGGCGTGACCGAAATGAAATTGTCTGCCATGGCGCCGATATTTGTCAGCACGCCGTTCACCATCACTTTGAAATCAGGCCGTCGCGAGGCAAAAATATCAATAAGGATAATCCCGTCCAGCGACCCGATCGGATGGTTCGAGACGGTAATGAATGCGCCTTCGGGCAGGGAATCTAAACGTTCCGCGTTGTGAATTTTATATTTCACGTTCATCAGCGGGTCTGCCAGCATGGCCGAAGTAAACGCAGCCCCTCGCAGGTGGCAATGACTGGCATGAATCCGGTTTACTTTCTCAATGGCAAGCCATTTTATTATCTTCTTTGCCAGGAACACACCAGGCCTGCTCCTGAAAAACGGAATGTGTTCCTGAAGATCATGCAAGTCAATTACTGTTTCTTTCATTTACTGAACGGTTGATGATTATGCTGCCTGTCGCCGGAGGAGTTCGCTTATTTTTACACACATTTTTTCGTACCTGCGAATACCGATGAACAGGACAAGATTAAGTATTACAGTCTCATACATAAAATATACCCAGATATGGCCAGTCAGGACGACGGCAAACAGGATGACGGTTCGGCCGTTAAACGTCAGGAAGTCGATGCAGTATTTCATCAGTTCCCGACTTTTTTGTCTGAATTCCACCCGTATGTTTTCAGGAACATCGTCGCCGTATTTCGTGCGGATGTCTTTAAGGAGTCGCTGCAAGGCAGGCGTCACATTTTCCTGCAACCCGGTATAACCTTCGTACAAAGCAAAAAAGAACTTCTGAAATCCGCTGTCGACGGTTCTCTGTTTACGCCTGACCTGTTCGAGGTTGTTAAATTCAAGGCCTTTCTCCCGGCTGACGAAAAACAGGTGTACCGTCTTGTAATAGTCTGTAATATTGGCTTGCAGGATTTGCGACAGCCCGGATATGAGTGCGGGAAGGAAAAACCACGCCGTGTGATACATGTTCGTGAGCCGCAATGCCAGACACACGTAAATAGCCAGAAACCACAGATATCCCGCCGCGCCGTCGAGGATGCGTCCGATTTCGGACTTGATGCCCGTCATACGCGCCAACTGGCCATCCACGCAATCCAGTATGTTGGCGAAAATCAGCAAAAAAATACCTGTCAGGTTGAAAACCAAACTGTCGAAAGCAAACATCACGCCTGCCCCCACGCCTACAAAAATGGAAAGCGCCGTAATCATATTGGGCGTAATGCCGGTATTTTGCAAGATACGTGATATTTGGAAGCCGATGGGACGGTAAAAATACAGGTCGACGACATTTTCCGTTTCCACGGATTTCAATGATGCTTCAAATTCCTTATCCATTTCTCTGTTGCTATTTATATGAATAACCTCCATCTGCCACTATCACTTCGCCATTGAAATAACTGTTTTCAATCAGCATTTTATATACGCCGGCCAGTTCGTCGGGGTCGCAAAACCGTCCCAGTGCGATTTTGCTTTCGATGCTGCGCCGGATTGCTTCGGGTTTGCCCTTTTGCCAGTCAGTGTCGACAAATCCCGGCGCTACGGCATTGACACGTATCCGGTACGGCGTCAGAAATTTGACCAGGTTTTTCGTCAACGCATGGACAGCCGCTTTCGTCACGCCGTATGAAAGCGACGTGGCATGCGGCTCGATACCCATCAGTGAACCGGTGAACACTACGCTTCCTCCCCCGTTCATATAGTCTACAAGCCTTTGCAGCAGGAACACGGGGAAGTGCACGTTGGCGAAGAAGACACGTTCCCATTCCGCCTCATCCATGCTTCCGAACGGTTCGCGGCAGGTCAGCCCCGCATTGAACACGGCGGCATCTATCCTTAACGAATGTGTCGATATGTAACGGATAATATCTCCCACAGCGCTTCGTGTCGAAATATCCGCCCGGAGCGTATATACATTAATATTATATTGCGCCTGCAAACATGCCGCGACAGCCTGCGCCCTGTCGTCGTCTTTCCCGTACGTCAGCAGCAGATGATAGCCGGATTGCGCAAGGCAGGATGCCACCGCCTTGCCTATACCTCTTGTTCCTCCTGTAATGAAAGCATATTTATCCATACAAAAACCGTTACTTTTTCTCTGTCCGGGCGGCGGCAGCCTGCGAAGACTCTGTTTCCGGGTCTGCCTGCACAGTTACCGGTTTTGCCTGCCTTTCTTTCTGTAAATGTTTATGGTAAGAATCATATATCGTTTTTCGTAACGACGACGACGAGACGCCCGTACCATAAGGGAAGTAAAACACCTGCACGTCCATGTCTTTCAGGTAATCATACTTTCCGTCCCAGTCATCGCCAACCACAAAAGCGTCTATATTCAGTTTTCTGACAGTCTCCGTATGGTCCAGCGTGTGCTGGGGAATCACGATGTCGGGCGTTTTCAGCGCTTCGATAATCTGAAGGCGCTCATGAAATGGAATAATCGGCGCCGCCTTGTAGGACGAAACCAGTTCGTCGGTACTTACCCCTACAATCAGTATGTCCGCCAGACTGCGAGCATAGTTGATCATCCGTAAATGATTGTAATGGAACATGTCGAATGTTCCTGATGTATATACAACTGTTTTATCTTTAAACATATAATCTCGCTATTTCAACATTAATCACTTATATCGTCTTCTTTTGTCAGGTCAAGTTTCACGTTATCACCGCCGCCCCTGTCGATGTAGTGTTTTTGCAGCGGACAGGCCGTCATTTGCCTGTATCTTGTTCTGTTGCGATGAATATCCAGCAGAGCATAAAGCGCCCGGCGGAATGACGCTTCGGAGGCTTTGTTCTGTCCTGCAATGTCGTACGCCGTTCCGTGCGCAGGCGAAGTCCGTACGACAGGCAGTCCTGCCGTAAAATTCACGCCGTTTTCCATTGCAAGCGTTTTGAAAGGCGTCAGTCCCTGGTCGTGATACATGGCAAGCACGCCGTCGAACTTGCGATACATTTCCGAGCCGAAAAAGCCATCCGAGGCATAAGGCCCGAACACCATCATGCCCTGCTTTTCGGCTTCAAGGATTGCCGGCTCGATGATTTCGCTTTCTTCTTTGCCCAGCAGACCGTTGTCGCCTGCATGAGGATTGAGCGACAGTACGGCGATACGCGGTCTGATGATGCAAAAATCCTGTTTCAGAGAGGTGTTGAAGATAAGCAGCTTTTCCGTAAGTCGTTGTTTTGTAAGATGCGATGCTACGTCTGCCAGCGGGATATGTCCGGTAACCAGCGCGACGCGCAGCGAGTCGTGCACGAGTATCATCAGCGATTTGGATGCATTGTCGCCTTTGCCGAAATGGCTTTCCAGATATTCGGTATGTCCCGGAAAACGGAATACATCGCTTCGGATGGCATGTTTGTTGATCGGCGCCGTCAGCAGCGCGTCTATTGCTCCGCTTTTCATGTCCGAAACGACTTTTTCCAACGCCTGAAACGAGGCTTTCCCCGATTCGGGCGTAGATTTGGCCAACTCTACCTTCACTTCTCCGTCCACACAGTTGACAAGATTTACTTTCCCGTCGAACGCTTCGACGGGAGTACGTATTATTTTGAAACTGACGGTCGGCAACTCCATTGATTTCTGATAATATGTCGCAATTTTCAACGAGCCGTAGATAATCGGCGTACACAATTCGGTTATCCGTTCATCGGCAAATGTTTTCAAAATCACTTCGTAGCCGACGCCATTGATGTCGCCGTGCGTAATCCCGACTTTGATTTTTTTCTCCATTTTAACGCTCAACTTATTGTTGTAAAGCGGTCGGATTTTCGTCCGGCGCTGTTCCGGTTGATTCTCCGGGCAACTGCAACGTATGCAAAGCCGCTTCTATTCTCCTGATATAGCTCCGTTTATCTGTTTCAGGGGCGAAGACAAAACCTTCCGTGACAATCACGCGGTTGTTGACTTCATCCAGACGGGCATAGCTGACAAACGGCCCTCCCATCATGTCGCCATACGTGTCCCACAATCCGCGCAGCACGCCGCAATACTTGCCTTGCAGCGAAATCGGCGTGTAGGTTACAAATTCCGTGGTGCGCATGTATGAGCCTGGCAACGAACCGGGGATATACAGACGCATCATCGAATCGCGCCTGGCGATCAGGTAATCGCCTGTAAACGTATTCTTGTCGGTATACGGAAATGTATATACGGCAATGTACGTCTGTCCGAACCGGGTGTCGTTGGTCGCCCAGAAAAAATCCGTCGTGTCTTTGTACGATGAAAAATCTTCCGGCACATTCAGCCCGATGTCAAATTTCGCCTTCAGTTTCTCGTATATCCATGAACTGTAAGTCTTTTTGTAGTATTCGGCCAACCGTTCCATCTCTACTTGCGTATAATACTTCACCAGCATTCCGGGGTGTTGCTGCAAATACGCACTCAGCGAATCTTTGGCAGGCGCCGAAAGATAGACGACGGCTTGCCCGTTTGCCCACCTGTCGTTTTCGGTTCTGACCGATGCTTTGGTATACTGCGATTCATTGACATCCACTACGAGTATGTTGCGAACGTAAGTCAGCATACCGTTAAAATCATCCGGCGCTACCTGCATTACCCGCATGGAAGGTTCATACTGTGGCAATCCCGGAATTTCCGAAATCAGTTCGTTTTTGATCGCCGCTCCAACCGGATCATTCCAAATATCCGGTTTTACCACAACCACAATTTCATAAGCGATGCCGGTGGCATTTACTCCTGCCTTTTTCGACATGCCTGTCGCCGAAAAAAAATCGCATCCACTCAATAAAGACAATAAAGCAAGTCCGATAGCGGACATTAAAATAGACGTTTTCATAACATTATAATTTTGTTACAAATATACTTCATTATATGGAAATAATGATTGTTTTCTTCCTGTATTTTTTTTGTCTGTCGACAACATGCCGCAGGCCGCGAGGATATCTTCACCTCGCGAAGCGCGAATAGTGCACATTATACGCCTGGCATTCAGTGCATCGCGAAACTGTTCCATCTTTTGCAGGCTGCTGCTCCGAAGCGGCACGCCGGGCGCTGCATGGAAACGTATCAGGTTGACGCGACACTCCAGTCTGTTCAGCAAACGCGCCAATGCGTCTGCATGTTTCGGCGAATCGTTTTTGTTTTCAAACATGATGTATTCGAACGAAACTCGACGCTGGTGCGAAAAATCGTACTGTCTCAGCAAACGGATTATTTCCGTGGCGGGATACGCTTTCTCCGCCGGGATAAGCGACTGTCGTTCATCGGGATAAGGCGAATGTAAACTTACTGCCAGATGACATGCGCTTTCTTCCAGAAATCGGCGCAAGCCCTTCATTATTCCAACCGTAGAGACTGTAATCCGCTTCGGACTCCAGCCATATCCGTAATCGGACGTCATGATTTCCAGCGCCTTGAACAGTTCGTCCGTATTGTCGAACGGCTCGCCCATTCCCATGAACACGACGTTGGTCAACTGTTTGGCTTCCGGCACGGATTGGATTTGATTGATTATCTCGCCGGCGGTCAGATTGGCGGCAAAACCCTGTTTACCCGTCATGCAGAAAAGACAGTTCATCCGGCATCCGGCCTGCGAGGAAACACATAGCGTAGCGCGCTCGTTGTCCGGGATATACACAGTTTCGACTGCACGGTCGGATGAAATGCGGAACAGGTATTTGACCGTGCCGTCGGCCGACTTCATTTCGCCGGCGGGCGGAAATGCGCCTACTTCGCACGATGCGTCCAGCAGGAGGCGTTTGGCCTTTGCAATGTTGGTCATTTCGTCGACAGAAGTCGCTTTTTTCCTGTACAGCCAGTCGGCAAGCTGGAGAGCGCCGTAAGACGGCAATCCGGCGTCGGCAGCAACTGTCTTCAATTCGTCGAGCGTCATGCCCAGCAAATGTATTTTCCGATTGTCGGTATCCATTTTTCTAAATGATAAAAGCTGTCGTACACACCTGCACAACAGCCTTTTATATTAATATTGCATGCTGCTGTCAGTCGAAACGAATCCTGTTGTCAACGATCTTTGCCTGTTCAATCAACTGTTGGAAAGCCTGGTAGCCCTTGTAGTTGTTCGCCGCTTCCAGTGAAAGGATTTGCCCTTTTTCATCGTAGGTTCTGCTTTCTGTCGTACGGTTGATGACCGTAAAGGCATACACTCCGTTGTTGCCGACTATCGGGCCACATAACTGATTAGGCTGAGCATAAGTGATTTCGGCATTCAATACCGGCTCCAGTCCTATTTTGGTAATGCGTGGGGTTTCCATCGTGATATATTTCACCGTATCGATCTGCGAACCCATTGCATCCGCATACGCCTGAAGGCTTTGCAGGTTTTTTTCTTTCAAGCTTTTAGCAATTTGCTCGCCTTTCTTTTTTGCTGCAATTTCCGCTCGAAGCATCGGTGCGACCGCATTGATGGTCTGATAGCCTTCGGGCAGGACTTCCCGGCGGACAGCTATCACAAACTGATTATTACAGTCGATGATATTCGAAATTTCGTTTTTGTGCGTACTCTCGAATGCCCAGCGAATGACGGCACGCGAATCGGGCACGGCGCCCAGGACACGGTCGGTAGTCGTAATCCTGATGCCCGAAATCAGGTTATAGCCTGCGTCGGCTGCGGATGCGCTTATTTTTTCGGGCGTATTATTTGTCGCAACAAACTGGTTGAAGCGATTGTAGATGTCGTTAAACGTCTTGTTGCTTGGCGTCACTTCAATGCGTGCGTTGACAATCTTGTATTTGGGTACATTGGCTGTTTTTTCCGTTATCTTCAGGATATGAATGCCGTTGGGTGTTTTCAGGATGGTCGGCTGATTCAGGGGAGCGCTAAAGATGCCGTCTCTCAGTTCTTTTACGCCGGACATTTGCATGATTGCCGCTTCCGTGAGCCATCCTATTTCTCCTCCGTTCATCTTCGTCTGGTCATCAAGTGAATACTGCGCTGCCAATGCGGTAAAATCGCCTCCACTCTTCAACACGCCCAGTAAACTGTCTGCCCTCGCGGTCACCGTGCTGTCCACGCCGGTTTGCGACGCCAGAAAGATGTGCGACACTTTCACCGAGTCGGGGGCAACGGTTTTGTCGATGACCTTCACAAGACTGTAGCTGTCGTTTGTGAATACAGGCCCGTCAATATCACCGGGTTGTGCGATTTCGGCAAAGGCTTTCACTTCCGGAGTCAGCATGTTGGCGGAAACGAATGCATCCCTATAGGAGACATTCGATATCGTACCCGCGAAAAGTTCCATGTCTTCCGTCTCGGCCAGTTCGTTTCTGAGGTCTTCTATTTCTTTCCGCGCATTTTCGTAATCCGCTTCGCTGGGACGAACTTCTACGGCGATATAGTCGACAATCCGACCTTCTTTCTGCCTGTACTGTGCTTTGCGTTTGTTGTAAAGGCTTCTTATTTCGCTGTTATCCACATTAATAAGCGAATCGGGTACTGTCGAATACGCCTGCATGGCGAAAACGATATCCGAACTTTCAAGCGATGATTCATAAGCGTCTTTGGCGTCAAGCGGATTGACTACAAGCGCTTTGGTCAGCAGATTTACGTATTTTTCCTGCAATCGCTGCGTTTTCATGTTGCGTTCCCAGAATAACCAGAAATTGCGCATCCTTTCGATTTCGGCACGCTGGGCCGGTGCGAAATTGTCCATATTTTCGAACGTCTTGAGGATGTCCAGCGCATACGCTTTACTGTACATGCCTGTCGACTGGTCGATAAACAGGGGAAATTGCTGCGCCATCGGCGAAACGTTTTCGCCTGCGACCATGTCGAACAATTCTTCGGGCGTCACATAAATACCCAGATTGTCGAACTCATTATTCATGATGACTTCGCGCACCATCATGTCATACACACTTTGACTGATCTGGTCTTTGTATCCGTCTACAGAATTTGTCTGCATCTGAATTTTATACATATCCGTCATCTCTTCGATGCGGAAACTGTAATCATTTTGTTTGATCGGCGTTCCGTTTACGCTTGCCACGTCGTCGCGGGATTGCATCCGGTAAGTTGAACTGGAATTTAATGCGTCGTTAACTATAAAAGCGAATAGCGCCAGTCCCACAACAATTACCAGTAATCCTGCATGGTTTCGAATCTTTTCTAATGTTGCCATTTTCTATTTATTGTTTTATAATTTTCAATCAAGGGCACAAAGGTAGAAAAAAAAGAAATGTAAGCAATCATTCTTCCATTTTTTTTACAATGAGGGCGCTTTTCCTGTTTCCGTCGTGTCGCGGACTTCTTCCCGGATGGGGATGACGGCGCTGGCCTTGAATATTCTGTAGTTTGTGAGCGTCCGGTTCGATTCGAATCCGATGCCGGTATTCACAATGTCGTCTTTCGTGACGCGGATGAACTGGTCCGAATACACCTTTTCCGTATTTTGATCCCAGTACAGCAGCGAAGTTTCGAAACGTTCGCCCGCCGTGTTCCTTGCATCCACATTGCCGATGAATTTCCAAAGTTTCTTTTTACTGTAATAATACGCTGTGTCGGCATCGAAACCGGCTTCGACGCGGAAGAGAGTATCTAACTTTTCGACATGCACTTTTTGGGGAAAATACCAGTAGGGTTCCTTCGCCTTGTCGAAAATGAGCCATTCCTGCGCTTCTGCCCTGTATTTTACTACGCCCGAATCGGAAACAAGTGTGAAAATATCCGTCGCCTTCATCGTATAATTTGTTTCGGGATCGAAAACGATGTCGACAAATTCCTTTTTATCATGGGAGCACGAGGTAAAAAAGAAAAGAGGCATCACAACTGCCCGCAGGAGTGTTGTCATGCCTTTACTTGTCTTGCAACAAGAATTCATACAGCCTTTTTTTATCTTATGATGGTACGTTCGCCAATCCAGCCGCCGATGGCGATTGCTTTCCCTTTTTCAAGATCGGGATGCATGAAAATCTCTTCCGTGGTCGGGAAGTACGATCGGAACGTGTTTATCAACCGGGAGGCCTCGCTCGCGCAGGCTTCATTCACCTGACGTGCTTTTTCAAACTTGTCGACGGCTGCGTAGTACACGCATTTACGCAAAACCGGGTCGTTGGGATAAATGCCGGATGCCGTAGCCACATACATATTGCCTATCAGGAGATACGGCATGCAGCTTGTGGGGTCGGCATCCACTGCTTTCTGACAGTACTGTCTTGATTTTGAGTAGTTCCTGTCTTCAAAGGCGATGAGCGCTATCGTGTAATAGATATCGCCTTTCATATCGTCTTCCGTGGCCAGCGAGGCGGCTTCCAGAAAATATTTTTCGGCCAGTACATAATCTTCTTTCTTTACGGCCTGCTTGCCCATGCCCAGCGCCGATTCGGCGGTCGGCTCTATCCGGTGGGCATATTCCGACGCATTGAAGAAAATTTCGCTATCCTGACATCTTACTCTTCTGAGCAAAACAAGCGTTTCTTTCAGGAACTTGATGTCGTCTTTGTTTTGTTCGACTTTGGCGGCGTAGATATTTTCCAGCGTAGCGCAGTCGGCCGCGCCGCTGGCCGCGAAATTCCTTTCAATGTCGGCTTTCAGTGTTTCCAGATTTGCCTGCTCTTTGCTGTCGCCGGATGTTTTGGCCGCTTCTATCTGTTGGTCGTAGATTTTCGAGCATGCCAGGAAGTCTTCTACATATTTGCCCTTGTGGCTTTCGTTTTTTTCCATCATCTTGTACGAGGCAAACATGTAGAGCGAGACGGCCAGCGGGTCTGTTTTTTCCTTATATTCGACGATTGCCTCGCTCAACCAGCCGTAAAGCACGGCCGCATCTGCGCTTTCGCCTTTCAGGCGCATATAATCCTGCGCCTTGCGGGCAATGATCCAGTCTTTTCCATATCTCGGATCGTCGCCGAAATATTTGATGCGCCTGTCATACACAGCCATTAAATCGTCTATCAGCGTCGACAGTTTGGCTGGGTCTTTTTCCTGCGAAATCTGCCAGTTTATAATGCGTACCCCATACAGATACAAATCTTTGGTCGCAGCAGGGCATTCATCGTATGCAATTTTCCAAAATGGATACGCATCCTTAAAGTTATCTACTTTTGCATAAGAGGTAGCCAGACTGACATTTTCCAGACAACGAATGCTATCCGCGCCCGACCCGAAACGGGTACCGTTATCTACTCCTTTTTGTGCATTTGCACTCATTATTGTTGCGCATAAACCGGCAACTAACAAGAATCTTTTGACTTTCATGTCTATATAATTTTTTAAAGATTTATATTTCTCTTTCACTAAAGTTTGCGTTATTCTATCTTCCGCTTGAAGAACCAGAATTCATTAAACGTATAGTTGAGCGTAATACGGAAATACTGCTCGTTTATCAATGATTTGGCTCCGGGAACAATCTTGACGTATTCGAACGAGGCGTTGATAAACGAACGGTTATCCAGCATCGGAAATCCTGCTCCCACGCATACGCCCAATTCATTGTAGCCCTCGTCTTTTATCTTCAGGTATGAATTGCTGTAATGCAATCCTGCCCGGTAGCGGAGACGGTTCAGGTAGTTCCGCGTAAAGTTGTTCGGGATATATTCGCCTCCGAGAGCTATTCTGATACGGTCCTTGAAATCTTCGCTGCTGTCGAAGTGCTGTGCCTTCGACCAGCTTTGAAAGGATATGTCCGCCGCCAGAATCGTCTTGTAGTCTTTTGTATACGAGACGCCGAATCCATACGAAGCAGGGATGCTGAAACCTCTGTTTCTGGACGTATCCGCCTCGGCGATCGTAGTAAAATACTGATCGAACGAAATCACATCGTACGCCGTCGTACTCAGTTTTATTCCGGGCGAATACGCCATGCCCAGGGTCACGCGGTCTGTTTTGCTCAGCGGATGCGTATACTGCAATCCGAAGTCATACTTCATATCATGTACTTCTACCTTTTTCATTGTATACATCACATTGGTTGTTGTAATCTGCCGCCTGTGGTCGATTTTCCCGAACATATAACTTGCATTTACTCCGAGTGCCAGACGTTTTTTCCATATATCTATGGACAGTCCTGCATACACTTCATTTAATCCGCCGGTGCCCGAATATTCCGTCAGGCTACCCGGGCCATCTTCCGAATACCTGCCAAAATCGTATCCTACATGCGAATATGGCAGGAGGCCAATGCTCATTGCCAATCTGTGCGTCAACGGAAACTGCATGGCCACGTATTCGAAGTTGCCGTTCAAGTTGCGTTGTTTGTTCGTTCCGTCGTTGAACCACGAGAATTGAAACGTTGCACCCGCGTCCAGCAGAAAGGTCAACGAATCCATGGACGAATATGAAGCTGGATTCATCGGATTAATCTGCAGTGCCGAACGCAGTCCGTAACCAATACCTCCCATCGCGCGTCCGGCGCCAAACGAACGGTCGGCCAGTGCGCCATAACCGTATCGCGTATAGGGAGAATTGGTGTTATTCTGTGCAAACGATAACACACTCATAAATAAAAAGACGCAAACAATAATCTCTACTTTATTAGTTTTCAACATTATATTCTAAAATCCTGTTTAATCCGGTCAATACTAAATTAATTGCTGCAAAGATGGCGTTTTTCAGCCGTTTTTCAAAATAAAACGAATGTCCGCCTGTTAATAAAACAAAAATATCGGGGTATACCTCTCGTATGGCATCAATATAACCATCCATTTCATAGACTATCCCATTCACAACTCCCGCTATGATCGCGGTTTCCGTGCTTGTTCCGACCAGCGGCACCTGTCCGGTTTCTTCCACGAGCGGCAGTTTCACCGTAAACTGATGCAGCGCCTTGAAACGCGTTGTCAGTCCGGGCGAAATATTCCCCCCGATGTAATGACCCGACGCCTCCACTATCTCGTAAGTGATGGCGGTACCGGCATCAATCACCAGCACATCTCTCTCCGGATGCAGGTAATGCGCGCCTACAGCGGCGGCAATCCTGTCTTTTCCCAGTGTTTCGGGTGTCCGATAAGAAATCTTTAACGGCAATTTGACCGTATCGTCGAAAAAAAGAAATTTCTTCAACCTCCCCGACAAAATGTTCGCTAACATTTTATCCGGTTCCTTTACTGTGGAAAAAATACCGTTTTCCAAAGGATACTGCTCAAACAACAAATTCATTTCCGGCATCTCAAAAGCCTTGTATACAGCGGCTTCTATCAATTTATCGTTCTGATAGACAGCTACTTTTGTTGCTGTATTTCCTTGTTCAACAATCAGGTTCAAAATCTCTCCTTCCTAAATCACGCTACAAAGAAAAGCAAAATACTTGAAAAAGCACGCTCTTTAGTCAAAGAAAATGATTTTTTATACAAATTCTGTCAGACATTGATGAAATAATGCGACAGTAAATTCCATAATCAAACAAAAATTCATACCTTTGTACGTGCAAATCAACTAATATAAATTTACGAGCAAATGTTGACTTTCGAAAAGATTCGGTTCTTGAATGGAAATTTGTCAAGAAGAAAACTTGCCGTCGTCCTGTTTTCCGTGTTATGCCTTTCGTCGCAAGCGCAAAACCTGTTGAGCGACAGGGCACAAATCAGTTTACTGACCTGTTCGCCGAGTGACAGGGCGGCTTACACTTTATACGGGCATACGGCTATACGCGTTCGCGACACGACAGGTCTCGACGCCGTTTTCAACTACGGCATTTTCGACTTTTCGAAGCCGAATTTCATATACCGCTTCACGAAAGGAGAAACAGATTACATGCTGGGCGTATACAAATACGAAGAGTTTGTAGTTGACTATCAGATGCGCGGCAGCGAAGTGTACGAGCAGACGCTGAATCTTCAAACACGCGAAAAGAATGCGCTGTGGCAGGCGCTTGTCGTAAATGCATTGCCCGAAAACCGTACTTACCGGTACAGTTTTTTCTACGACAACTGTTCTACGCGTCCCGCCCTGCTAATCGAACGCTTTGTCGACGGGCATATTGAGTACGAAAAATATACGGAGAGCAGCACTTACCGCGATGCCATTAACAGATGTACGCGTTCTTATCCGTGGCTCACGTTCGGATGCGATTTGGCGCTGGGTATGCCTGCCGACGAAGTAATGACCCGAAAAGCGTCATTTTTCTTGCCCGAGAATGTGAAAAACGCCTTTGTCCACGCTCGAATTGTTCGCAGCGACGGTACGTCGCAGCCTTTGGTCTCCGCCTCGTCCGCCATTGTGGAATCCATCGAAAACGATGAACCTGTACACAGCAACCGGTTTACGCCGTGGTGGTGCAGTTGCCTGATTTTCGTCCTTGCGGCAGGAATGACAATTGCGGAACGGTATACAGGAAAACATTTCCGATGGCTTGATATTTCACTTTTTACGCTTGCAGGTCTCGCCGGTTGCGTTCTCTTTTTCCTTTGTTTCGTATCGGTTCACCGCGGTATATGGCCTAACATATCCGTCATATGGCTGCACCCGTTTCATCTCGCGGGCGTAATATTCTTTGCCGTAAAAAAACTTAACAAGGCTGCACTCTATTACAATTTTATTAACTTTGTAGCGCTTTTTGCGGTGTCCGTGGTTTGGCTGTTCATTCCACAGCATCTGAATATAGCTTTTATACCGCTGATAGCAAGTTTATTGCTAAGATCGGGATATGGTTGGACGAGAATAAAAGAAAAGATTTGATGAAAAGATTTATATCTTCATTGATTGCCGTTTTGGCTGTTACTCACCTGCAGGCGCAGCAACAGGCTCCCAAGTTGGTGGTTTACATAACCGTAGACCAGTTGCGGGGCGATTATCTGGAATACTTATACCACATGTTCGATGAACACGGTTTTAAACGGCTGATGAATGAAGGCGCTGTTTATCATAATGTCGCGTTTGAATTTTCCAACGTGAACCAGGCCAGTGCATTCGCTACGCTGTTTACCGGCGCCAATCCTTGCGCGCATGGGATCACCGGCCGGCTGGTATACAATTTCGAAACGCTAAAAGAAGTGCCGTCGTTGCATGACCCTGATTATCTGGGGAATTTTACGCGCGATAATTATTCGCCAAGAAAACTGCTGGCCTCCACCATCGGCGACGAGTTGAAAATCGCATCCAAAGGGCGCAGCGAAGTGTACGCCATCGCTCTCGATGCTGAAAGCGCTATCCTCTCGGCAGGGCATGCCGCCAACGGCGCTTTCTGGATCGACAACGCTAACGGGAAATGGGCAACCACTACTTATTATAAAAACGTGCCGTGGTACGTCGAAAAATACAACAACGGACAGGAGTCGCTGACTGTCAGGATGAGCAACATGACCTGGCAGCCAACCTTTTCGCCGGACAGATACAGGACGTTGCCCTATATACAGGAGAAACCGCCGTTTAATTATACGTTCAAACCGAAAACGCAAGACTGCTTTCCGCGCATCAAAACGTCGCCCTTTGGCAACAGGGAAGTAAATCGCCTTCTGTTGCAGTTTCTTGAATATGGCGCATTCGGCACGCGGCCATGCCCCGACATGCTTGCCGTCACGTATTATGCAGGTAATTTCTACAGCAATAAAGCGGAAGAATATACGGCCGAAATTCAGGATATCTACGTCCAACTGGACAAAGATATCGCCGAATTGCTGGCCGCAATCGACAGGAAAGCGGGGTTGAAAAATACGCTCATCGTTTTTACGGGCACAGGCTATTTCCAAAGTGAAGAAGAATACCCCGAAGGGATGCAGTTGGGCGGCGGCGAATTTTATCCCAAGCGCTGCACGGCATTGCTGAACATGTACCTGATGGCGCTTTACGGGCAAAAAAACTGGGTAAACGGATTCTATAACAATCAGATATATCTTAACCGCAAGGCGATTGAAAACGAGAAACTTGATTTGGCCGCGTTCCAGCAGAAGGCAGCCGATTTCCTGTCGGAATTTAGTGGAGTGGCGCGTGTCACCACCGACATGACGCTCCGCTCGGGAACGTGGAACGAAGGCATGGAGGATTTCCAGCGCGGCACCTATCATATCGGACGCGGCGACCTGATTATCAGCCTGCAACCCGGATGGGTCGTCAACAATGAACAATTCGGTGAAAAAGTGAAACATACGCGCAACAATGCCGTGCAAACCCCGCTTATCTTCATGGGGAACGGCATCAAGCCGCAACGTATTTACCGCGAAGTGAAAGCGACGGATGTGGCGCCGACCGTGACGCATGTCCTGCGCATACGCCCGCCCAATGCGTGCAACCGCATACCGCTGCACGAAATCAGCGCAGCAAAGTAACCCCGATTCATTTTTTCAAACATTATAAACAAAACAGGAAATTAAAATTATGAGATTTAATAATATACTGACAAAACTGTTCGGAAACAAATCCGAACGCGATCTAAGAGAGATTTCGCCTTACGTAAAAAAAATAGTGGAAATATATCCCTCCATCAAGGCGCTTACAAATGATGAGCTTCGCGCCAAATCGCAGGAACTCAAGATATACGTGGGCGATTGCGTCAAAGAGGAACGCTTGCGTATCGAAGAATTGCGCAAGGATATCGACAACAAGGAACTGGAAGAACGTGAGGCTATTTGGGCAGAAGTAGACAAAATCGAAAGCGAAATCACAAAAAAACTGGAAGTAGCCCTCGACGAAATCCTGCCGCAGGCGTTTGCCGTCATGAAAGATACGGCGCGACGATTTACTGAAAACGAGAAAATCGTCGTCACGGCAAACGATTTCGACCGCGACCTTGCCGCAAAACACGATTTTCTCGAAATCGAAGGCGACAAAGCCGTTTATTTCAACCACTGGACTGCCGGCGGAAACGAAACGATCTGGGACATGGTGCATTACGATGTCCAATTGATAGGCGGCGTCGCTTTGCACAAAGGCAAGATTGCCGAAATGGCGACAGGCGAAGGGAAAACGCTCGTAGCAACCTTGCCCGTATTCCTCAATGCACTGACAGGCAATGGGGTACATATCGTAACCGTCAATGACTACCTTTCCAAACGCGACTCCGAGTGGATGGGGCCGCTGTATATGTTTCACGGTCTGTCGGTAGACTGTATCGACAAGCATCTACCGAATTCCGACAACCGCCGCAAGGCTTATAATGCCGATATTACGTTTGGTACGAACAACGAATTCGGATTTGACTACTTGCGCGACAACATGGCCATCAGCCCGCACGATCTTGTGCAGCGCAAGCATAATTACGCTATTGTCGACGAGGTCGACTCCGTGTTGATTGACGATGCGCGTACGCCCCTGATTATCTCAGGCCCCATAGCGAAAGGCGATGAACAGTTGTTCGATCAGTTCCGTTCGAATGTCGAAGTGGTGGTCAATGCACAGAAAAATCTGTGTACCAAACTGCTGACCGAAGCCAAGTCAAAAATGTCGAATAGAGACCACAAAGTGCAGGAAGAAGGCTCGCTGCTGCTCTACCGCTCATTCAAGGGATTGCCGCGCAACAAGGCGCTGATCAAATTCCTGAGCGAACAGGGCGTTAAAACCAGCATGCTAAAGACGGAAGAGTTTTACATGCAGGACAATATGCGGAACATGCACATTATCACCGATGAACTGTATTTCGTCATCGACGAGAAACACAACACCATCGAACTGACGGACAAAGGAATAGATCTGTTAACAGGCAATTCGGACGACCCGACCTTTTTCGTCTTGCCCGACATCGCCTTCGAACTGTCGCAGGTCGATGCCCAAAACGGTTCCGAGTCCGAAAAACAGGCAATAAAGGATGAACTGCTGACGAATTATTCGATTAAGAGCGAGCGCGTCCACACCATCAATCAGTTGCTGAAAGCCTACACGCTGTTCGAACGCGACGACGAATACGTCGTGATTGACGGCCAGGTGAAGATCGTCGACGAGCAGACAGGCCGTATCATGGAAGGCCGTCGCTATTCCGACGGGTTGCACCAGGCTATCGAAGCTAAGGAACGCGTAAAAGTAGAAGCTGCTACGCAGACATTTGCAACGATTACGCTGCAAAACTATTTCCGCATGTATCATAAACTTGCGGGGATGACCGGTACGGCCGAAACGGAAGCTGCCGAGTTTTGGAACATTTACAAACTGGAAGTAGTCGTGATTCCGACCAACCGCCTGATTACGCGCATCGACATGAACGACCGCATATACAAGACGAAACGGGAAAAGTATAACGCCGTCATCGAAGAAATCAGTCAACTGATTGAAAAAGGTCGGCCTGTGCTGGTCGGTACCACGTCGGTCGAAATATCCGAGTTATTGAGCCGAATGTTGAACATGCGGAAAATAAAGCATAATGTATTGAATGCCAAGCTGCATCAGCGTGAAGCCGATATTGTGGCGCAGGCAGGCCAGACCGGAACCGTCACCATCGCCACCAACATGGCAGGGCGCGGTACCGACATCAAACTTTCGCCGGCGGTAAAAGAAGCCGGCGGACTGGCCATCATCGGTACCGAACGCCACGAAAGCCGCCGCGTAGACAGACAGTTACGCGGTCGCGCCGGGCGTCAGGGCGACCCGGGGACATCCGTGTTTTTCGTATCGCTTGAAGACGATCTGATGCGCCTCTTCGCATCCGAACGGATTGCCGGACTGATGGACAGATTGGGCTTTAAAGAAGGCGAAGTACTGGAACACAATATGCTGGACAAGTCCGTAGAACGCGCGCAGAAGAAAGTGGAAGAAAACAACTTCGGCATCCGTAAACGCCTGCTTGAATTTGATGACGTCATGAATTCGCAGCGAAACGTGATCTACACCCGCCGCCGGCATGCCTTGATGGGCGAACGCATCGGACTGGACGTGATGAACACCCTCTACGACGCAACTGCCGCACTGACAGAACAGTATGTAGACGGAGGAGGCAGTTATGAAGACTTCAAAATGGATCTGTTTCGAACGCTGGCCATCGAATGTCCCATTGCGGAAAATGTCTTCAATGGAATGAAAGCCGAACAATTGACCGAAACACTGTTTGACGAAGTGCTGAAGCAATACAAGCGCCGCCAGGAACGGATGGCGCAGATAGCCCAGCCGGTTATTAACCAGGTTTATGAAAATCAGGGCGCCATGTACGAAAATATCCTCATTCCGGTCACCGACGGCAAGCGGAATTACAACATATCGTGCAATCTGAAAGAAGCCTACGAGACCAGGTCCAAGGCAATTGTGAAGTCGTTCCAGAAATCCATCACGCTGCATACGATCGACGAGGCCTGGAAAGAACACCTGCGCGAAATGGACGATTTGCGCCATTCGGTACAAAACGCAAGCTACGAAAATAAAGACCCGCTGCTCATCTACAAGCTGGAATCGTATAACCTGTTCAAAACCATGGTGGAAGATATGAACAGAAAAACCGTATCCATTCTGATGCGCGGACAGATTCCCGTGCGCGAAGAGGTGCAGGTGCGACAGGCCGCTCCCGAAAGACGCCACGACATGAGCCGTTACCGCACGGAGAAGAGTCAGTTAGGCTCCGGTTCAAGTTCCGAAAGAAGAGGCGGTGGCAATTCATTGCTGTCCAAACCGCCAACAGGCCCCCAGCAACCGCAGCGCATAGAGCCTGTACGCGCCGAAAAACGCGTGGGACGCAATGAGCCATGCCCTTGCGGAAGCGGAAAGAAATATAAAAACTGTCACGGGAAAGGGATTTAAAACAGGATGACAAATTGTCGCGAAAATTGGACAGCATCGCTTAAGTCGCCGGATTGCTTCCGGATGCGCCGGCGCAGGATGACAGCTAAGCGTTGACATAAGGACGCCCGATTATCCTATTTCTAATTTTTTAGATAAAATTATGCTATCATTCTTAATTCCGCGCCTATTT
>JAIRLL010000372.1 GCA_031259505.1 Tannerella sp. | reverse complement strand
ACGAACCTGCTGCTCGATCCTTTCTTCAGCGAGAAAGTGATGGCGGCGCAGGCCAGCTGGCGCACCGTCGTCTCGACCGCCATCTGCAGCGGCATCCCCGTCCCCTCGATGAGCGCGGGGCTGGCATATTTCGACGGCTACCGCACCGAACGCCTGCCTGCCAACCTCCTGCAGGCGCAACGCGACTATTTCGGCGCGCATACCTACGAACGTATCGACCGCCCGCGCGGCGAGTTCTTCCATACCAACTGGACGGGCAAGGGCGGCGATACGGCGGCGTCGACGTATGTGGTCTGAAATGAATGAATGAATGAATGAATGAATGAATGAATGGGAATTTCCGCGCTCTGCCCGTGAATACCCTGTCGGTGAGACGGCAGGGTGTTTTTTTATTCCTTACTTGCCGGGATAGGTAACGGTTTTTTCAGGACAAATGTTTTACGGTACTGTTACGGGATTTTGACGGCGGCTTCGGGATTTTCGGTGACGGTTCCGTTTTCTTCGTCTTTTGCTCCGTTTTCTTCTTCCAGGTATTTCTCGAAATACCGGGCTTTTGCCGTCGCGGCGAACCTAATGCTCGAAGACTGTTATTTTGAAGAAAACGGCCTGCGCCCTGTCCCTTAAAATGGATTGAAACAGCAAAACGACCTAATTTTACTGCCGGATAATTCTGCCTCCGTTTCAAATTGGGTATTTTATTTTTCCGGTTGAAACGGTTCCACAACGACCTCTCATTCTCCGCAGCCGTATCAAACGTAACTTTGTCGTTCAGTAAACAATAGTATGCAACAATATGTTCCCCGTAAAGGAGCATGTAAGTCACAGCCATGCGTTCGTCAAAATAGCGCAAAGCATCATCTTGCAAAAAGGCATTCAGGTCGGAATCACCGCAATCGAATGTTTCCGTTACAGTTTCATGCCCCATCTTTACAAGCCGCGTTTGTGAACAGTCCATCACGGCAAAGGGAATTGCGCTATTTTCTTGAAGGTCGCGTAATTCTTTTCCATTTCCGCCTTACGCTCGCACGAAAGAGGTTTACATTCTTTCATCTGTTGCTCAAACTGTCTGGCATCCTTGCCATACAGTACGGGCGTTTCTTTTATCGGTCGTGCCATTCTGTTATTTGTTTTTTTATTTTACCGCTGCAAATTTAATGCGTTTTTCCCGTAAAAACAAATTTTCTCTCGCCGCATTGTTTTTTCCCGATCTTTTACAGTACGTTCGATTTCGGTTCGAGGTGTTCGAAGCGCATGCGCCGGGGGGGCGGTTTTTACTCGAAGCGTATGGTGCGTGCGGGGCGGATTCGCGCCACGAGGCAGGCGGGCGCCATCATCATCAGCATGGACAGGGCGAGGACGCCGACGTTGATCAGGAGCCATGCGCCGGGATTGAGGTCTATGGGTACGGCGTCGAGATAGTATGTGTCGGGGTCGAGCGCGACGGGGTGGAAGTGCGACTGGATGAGGCATATCGCCAGCGCGATGAGGTTTCCCCAGACCATTCCTCTGCCGATCAGGCGCGATGCCACGTGCATAAACATGCGCCTCAGACTGCTGTCTGTCTGCCCCAGCGCCTTGAGGAGGCCGGTCATGCGGACACGTTCGAGGATGATGATCAGCAGTCCGGAAATCATGGTGAATCCCGCGACGGCCATCATGAGGACAAGAATGACGGCGACGTTGATGTCGAGTACGGACAGCCACTGGAATATCATGGGATTCAGTTCTTCGACGGTGCGCACGTAGTAGGTGTTGCCTTCGTGGTGGGTTTTGTCTATCAGGTGGAAATAGAGCTGTTCGGCGATCGTGCCGGCGAGGGGGTAGGTGTCGGCCTGCAGGGCCAGCCCGCTCACGACATCGTCGTCCCAGCCGTTGAGGCGCTGCACGTGCCTGATGTCGGCAATGACGAAAAGTTTGTCGCAGTCGGTATATCCCGTGTCATAAATGCCGTGGATGCGGAATTTCCGGACGCGGATGCCGTCCTGCAGGAAGCAGGCGAGAAACGTGTCGCCGCATTTGAGATGCATCATGCGCGCCAGGCTTGCGGAGACAAGCACGCCGGGCGAGACGTGCTGCGAATCGACGGCAATCGTGCTGCCTTCTTTCAGGTGTTTGCGGAAGAAGGACCAGTCGCAGTCGCGTCCGACGCCTTTGAGGACGATGCCCTGGAAATCGGTTTCTGTCTTGAGTATTCCCGGTTTGGTGGCAAAGGTTTCCACGTGGCGGATGCCCGGCCAGGCGCGCAGCAGGGCCAGCAGGGTGTCGTCTGCGATGATGGGGGCGGTTTCGTAGGACGTGTTGCTGTCGAAATTCGTAATCTGTATGTGTGCTCCGAAGCCGGTTACTCTGTCGCGCACTTCGTTTTTGAATCCCGTCACGACGGCTACGGCCAGAATCATCGTCGCCAGTCCGAGCGCCATCCCCGCGCAGGCAATCCGTACGGCGGAAGGGCTGGCCTGATAGCCGGATTTTTCGCTGTTGAACCTGACTGTTTTTTCTGCCATGAAGCGTTCGAAGTTCACTGCTGCAGTCCTTTCTTTTTTTGTTTTTTTGCTTTATCTTGTTCTGCCCGGATAGGCTTCCAGCGCCCGTTCGAGGACGGTGAGCGCCTTGGCCAGTTCGTTCCTGTTGAGGACGTAGGCGAGGCGTACTTCGCTTTTCCCGTATCCGGGCGACGTGTAGAAGCCGGATGCGGGCGCCATCATGAGAGTCTGTCCTTCGAACTCGAAGTCGCGCAGGCACCATGCGCAGAAGGCGTCGGCATCGTCGACGGGCAGCCGTGCAAGTGTGTAGAAGGCGCCCATCGGGATGGGCGAGAAGCATCCGTCGATGCGGTTTATGCGGTCGACAAGGAAGTTGCGCCTCTCCAGATATTCGTTGTAGACTGAAAGCATGTAGTCTTTCGGGGTGTCGAGCGATGCTTCGGCGATGAACTGCCCGATGAGCGGCGGACTGAGGCGTGCCTGGCACCATTTCATTACGTTGTCTTTCACCTGCCGGTTTTTCGTAATCAGCGCGCCGATGCGTATTCCGCACTCGCTATAGCGTTTGGACACGGAGTCGACCAGCACCACGCTGTTTTCTATTCCTTCGAGATGAAAGGCCGAGATGTAGGGCGCGCCCGTGTAGCCAAATTCGCGGGACACTTCGTCGGAGAAGAGGAACAGGTCGTGTTCTTTCACAATGTCGCGCAACTGGTCCATCTCCTTCTGCGTGTAAAGATAGCCTGTCGGGTTGTTCGGATTGCATATCATGACGGCTTTCGTGCGCGGCGATATGAGGGTCTTGAACTGTTCGACGGACGGCAGTGCAAATCCGTCGTCGATGGAGGAGGGGATGGTTTTGATCACCGCCCCGCTCGAGATGGCGAACGCCATGTAGTTGGCATAGGCCGGTTCGGGGATGATGATTTCGTCGCCCGGGTCGAGGCAGGCCATGAACGAGAACGAGACGGCTTCGGAACCGCCCGTGGTGATGATCACGTCGTCCACGTCGACCTGTATGTCGAACCGGCGGTAATACTCGACCAGTTTCCTGCGGAAGGAAAGAATCCCTTCGCTCGGCGAATATTCGAGCACCTGACGTTCGAACTCGCGCGCCGCCCTTATCCCGACTTCGGGCGTGGGCAAATCGGGCTGGCCGATATTCAGGTGATATACTTTAATTCCTCTGGCCTTAGCCATGTTGGCTAACGGCACAAGCTTGCGGATGGGGGATTCCGGCATACTTAAACCCCGCGCTGATATTGTCGGCATTTTCTGTTATCTTGTCTGATGTCTGATGTAAAAACGTTGCAAAAATAGCATTTATCAGGAAATTATGCAAATTCCTACCTGCGAAACTTCACTCGGGCGCAGTCAGCCACACGGATTTTCACAGATATTCTCTCGCCTCCGGACAGCAGAAAAGCAGGCAGAAAACATATTTGCGGATCGCTTCTCAAACTCCTGGACTGTATGATGTTTTATGGCCCTGCCGGGGCGGACGCGCTGGCGGACGCAAAAAAAAAATTTCTCCTCTGCTTGTCATACCGGTAAAAAACAATATCTTTGCTTTTTTTTAAACTCTATTGTGTTATTGTGTCAAATACTAAATACATTTTCGTTACGGGCGGCGTGATTTCTTCACTGGGAAAAGGCATCGTGTCCGCCTCGCTGGGAAAGCTTCTGCAGGCACGGGGCTATCGTGTGACCATTCAGAAATTCGACCCTTATATCAACATTGATCCGGGAACGCTGAATCCGTATGAACACGGCGAATGCTTCGTTGCAGCCGACGGGCACGAGGCCGACCTGGACCTGGGTCATTACGAACGCTTTCTGAACGTTCAGACTACGCGGGCAAACAACGTGACAACCGGCCGCATCTATCAGACCGTCATCGAAAAAGAACGGCGCGGCGATTTTCTGGGCAAAACGGTGCAGGTGATCCCTCACATCACCGACGAAATCAAACGGAACGTGAAACTGCTCGGGTCGAAAAACAAGTTCGACTTCGTAATCACCGAAATCGGCGGTACGGTCGGCGACATCGAATCGCTTCCCTTCATCGAAAGCGTCCGCCAGTTGAAATGGGAAATGGGCAGGGACTGTATATGCGTACATCTGACCTACGTGCCCTATATTGCCGCAGCCAAGGAATACAAGACGAAGCCTACGCAGCACTCCGTGAAGCAACTGCTGGAACTGGGCGTACAGCCGGACCTGCTGGTGCTGCGTACCGAACGCGAACTGGACGAAAAACTGCTGCACAAAGTGGCGCTCTTCTGCAACGTGTCGAAGGAATCCGTTATCCAGTCCATCGACGTGTCGACAATCTACGAAGTGCCACTGGTACTGCAGCGGCAGAAGATGGATTCCATCGTCCTGAACAAGATGGGAACAGGCGCCGTTCCCGCGCCGGACATGCAGCCGTGGGAAGATTTTCTCGAAAAGAAGACAAAAGCCACTGAAAAGGTGAAAATCGGCTTGATAGGCAAGTACGTGGAATTGCAGGATGCGTACAAGTCGATCGACGAATCGCTGTTTGTCGCGTCGGTCTACAACGACCGCAAATTAGACCTTCGTCCGATTCATTCGGAGAAGGTCGACGAATCGAACGTCGGGAAACTGCTTGCCGATCTGGACGGCATACTGATTGCGCCGGGTTTCGGAACAAGAGGCATCGAAGGCAAATTCGTCGCCATTCGCTACGCCCGCGAAAACAATATTCCCTGTCTGGGTATCTGTCTGGGCATGCAGTGCATGGTAGTCGAATTTGCACGAAGCGTACTGGGTCTTGCAGGCGCCAATTCCACGGAAATGGAGCCGTCACCACCCTATAAGGTGATAGACCTGATGGAAGAACAGAAAAACGTGACGAACCTGGGCGGCTCAATGCGGCTGGGCACGTATGAATGTATCCTGAAAGACGGTTCCGGAATCTTCGAGGCATACGGCAGGAAAAAGATACAGGAACGTCACCGTCACCGCTACGAATTTAACAGTGAATACAAGGCGCCGCTCGAAGCCGCCGGCATGAAATGCGTGGGCGAAAATCCCGACACAGGTCTGGTGGAAGCCGTCGAAATCCCCAGTTTGAGATGGTTTGTCGGCGTGCAGTACCATCCCGAATACAACAGCACCGTGCTGAATCCCAATCCACTGTTTGTAAGTTTCATCAAGGCGGCAATAGCCGGCACAAACAAAGTAAAATGAATAAAATATGGCAACAGATAAAAACACCATCACCGGCTTCGTTCTGATTGGAGCCGTCATACTTCTTTTCTCGTGGCTCAACCGCCCGACCCGTGAACAAATGGAAGCAATGGAGGCACAACGCCGCTATCAGGATTCCATTGCACAGTTGCAGTCCGTTGCAACGCAGCCGGAAACAGTTCCCGCCGTCCGGCAGCCGGAAGTCCCCGTAATAGAAGAACTGCCCGATTCCGTCAGAACCGGTCAACTGCTTCAAACATACGGCGCTTTTGCTTCTGCGGCCGAAGGGAGCGAGACGTTCGTCACAATCGAAAACGAAAAAATCGAACTCCGTATAAGCACGAAAGGCGGACAGCTCTGCTTCGCACGCCTGAAAGAGTTTGTGACTTTTGATGACAAACCGCTGATTCTCTTCGACGGAAAAGACGAATCGGAGTTCGGCCTTACGCTGGTAACGGCCACAAACCGTGTCGTAAACACTTCGGAACTGTATTTCACGCCGGTCAAAAGCGATGCACAGTCGGCAGTCATGCGGCTGGCTGTCAATGAGCACAGTCATATCGACTTTACCTATTCGCTGAAACCCGACGATTATATGCTTGATTTTGTCATTCAAGGTGTCGGGTTGAACGGCCTGCTGTCGCCCAGTATCAGCACGCTGGATCTCAACTGGCGTCGGAAAGCGCGCCGGCTGGAACAGGGAAGAAAATATGAAGACCAGTACACAGGACTGTATTACAAATATTTAGGCGACGAAGTCGAACACCTGAACGAAGTGAAAGACGACGAGGAACGGACATCCAACCGATTGAAATGGATTGGTTTCAAGAACAAATTTTTCTCGACCGTGCTGATAGCCGAAGATGCGTTTTATGCAGCCAGCATGCGTTCGCTCAAACTGGAAAATTCCTTATATCTGAAACAGTTTGAAGCGATTACTTCCATTGCCTTCGACATAAACGGGAATGAACCGGTCGCTTTCAAGTATTTCATCGGGCCGAACAGATATTCGCTGCTGCGCACTTACGACAAAAACCTTTCGGACGACGGGGAACTGACGCTGGACAATCTCGTGCCGCTGGGCGTCAAGTTTTTCCGTCCCATCAATAAATATTTCATCATCCCCATTTTTGAATTTCTCGGACGCTATACAGCCAACTACGGTCTCATTATATTCTTTCTGACGCTCATTGTCAAACTGCTGTTATATCCGCTGACCTACAAGTCGTACATGTCGTCGGCCAAAATGCGCGTGTTGCGGCCGCAGGTAGAAGCAATCAACGCCAAATACCCCAAACAGGAACAGGCGATGGAAAAACAAAAGGCCACCATGGAACTGTACAGCCGGGCAGGCGCCAGTCCGCTAAGCGGTTGCCTGCCGATGCTGTTGCAGTTTCCTGTCTGGATTGCCCTGTACGGGCTTTTCCCCACGGCGTTCGAACTGAGGCAGTCGAGTTTCCTGTGGGCAAAAGACCTCTCGACCTTCGACGACGTCATTTCGTGGAACGCAAACATCCCCATAATTACTTCCGTCCTGGGCAATCACCTCAGTCTCTTTTGTCTGCTTATGGTGGCCGTGCAACTTGTCTACACCAAAATCAATATGGCCATGTCCGACACCGGCCAGCAGCAAATGCCCGGAATGAAGTACATGATGTATCTCATGCCGGTGATGATGCTGTTTTTCTTCAACCAGACTTCGGCCGGATTAAGCTATTACATTCTGATCTCGTCGCTGATCACGATAGGGCAGACGCTTTCATGCCGTCTCTTTGTCAATGAAGAAAAACTGTTGATGAAACTGGAAGAAAACAAAAAGAAACCGCGCAAAAAATCTTCTTTCATGCAAAGACTGGAAGAAGCGCAGCGCATGCAGGAAAAGAAACTGAAACAGCAGCAGCACGGAAAACAACAGCAGCCGCAGCAGCCGCGCACAAGACAGCAACAGCCGCGGCCGCCGCGCAAAAAATAAATGCACAAAAAAAAGACAATGAAAAAAACAGCTTACGTATTATTCGGACTCCTTTGCTGGGCGGGACTGTATGCCCAGGACACGTTTGGCATCACCTATGGCCCATATCTTCAGCAAACAGGCGAAAGCGAAACGACCGTGATGTGGACAACCGATCGCGACGCCGTGGCGTGGGTCGAACTGGCCCCCGACGACAATACGCATTTTTATGCCCGGGCGCGTCCCCGCTATTACCAGAGCATCGGAGGCCGGCGGCATATCGGAACCGTCCATGCCGTACGCCTGAACGGACTGCAGAAGGGAACGAATTACCGCTATCGCATATATTCGACGGAAGTGAGCAGCTTCGAAGATTTCAATGTCGCTTACGGGAAAACGGCCGCCTCCGATGTCTATCAGAGCAGGCCGAACAGTTTCACGACTTTCGACAACGAAAAAACGTCGATTCGCTTCACCGTCGTCAACGATGTGCACGAGAAAAACGACCTGCTCGCCGACCTGCTGGGCGACGTGGATACGCGCAGTCCCGATTTCATTGTTTTCAACGGCGACATGTGTACGAACATGCAAACCAGGGAACAGGTGTTCGACGGTTTTATGAAGCAGTCCATCGAACGCTTTGCCTCGAATATCCCGTTTTTCTACGCACGCGGAAATCACGAGACACGCGGACGGCTGGCTTTTGACTATCTGAAATATTTCCCTTCGCCCACCGGCGAGCCGTATTATACGTTTCGTTGCGGTCCGGTCTTCTTTGTCGTGCTCGACGGCGCTGAAGACAAGCCCGACAGCGACATTGAATATCACGGTCTTGGCAATTATGATCCCTATCGTGAGGAAGAAACACGCTGGCTGGAAAGCGTCGTCGAAAGCGAAGAGTTCAGGAATGCGCCTTACCGTATCGCCATTCTGCACATTCCGCCGTCGGGCGACAGCTGGCACGGACTGCTGGAAGTGAAACGGCTGTTTCTGCCGGTGTTGAACCGTGCGCGTATCGACCTGATGCTTAGCGGACATTTGCACAGGCATATCTACTATCCTGCCGGAGAGGCAGACTGCAGTTTCCCGCTGCTGATCAATTCAGACGTACATGCGCTCGACATCGACGTCGATATGCAGCGTATCAGCCTGACTGTCCGCGACCGGGAACAGAAAGTATTCAAAACACTGCAATTCCCGCGCAAATGAACAGTTCGCATCTGAAAATAATCACATGCATGTGCGTGTCTGTCTGCATTGCCGTTGCCTGCAATCCGCATAAGCAGTCGCCCCGCGTCGTTTTCGAGACGCCGGAGGGCGTTATCACGGCAGAAATCTATCCGGAACAGGCGCCCGTCACTGCGGGAAATTTCCTGAAGCTGGTAGACGAGGGCGTTTACAGCAATAACAGAACGGTATTCTACAGAGTCGTACGCATGGACAATCAATCCGGCGACGTCAAGATAGAGGTGATTCAGGGCGGACTGTCAGACCGAAGCGCGGTCGAAGCCATCCCGCACGAAACGACCGCCGAGACAGGCATCCTGCATCTGGACGGCACGCTGTCGATGGCGCGGTCGAAACCCGGCACGGCGAGTTCCGAGTTTTTTATCTGCATCGGCGACCAGCCCGAATTGAACTTCGGAGGAAAACGCAACCCCGACGGCGCGGGATTTGCCGCTTTCGGGCGTGTAGTAGAAGGCATGGAGGTCGTGAAGAAAATTCAGCAGGGGATGGATAAAGACCAGTACCTGATCGAGCCGGTTCCCGTCACTTCGATTCGCCGCATACGCTGATTCAAGATTCCCGGGACTGAAAAATACCACATTGACGGTATTTCCCGCTTTGCGAAAGCTGCCTATTTTTATACCCTCAAAGAAAACAGGTGAAATATGAATAACTCGGACTTCAAACCGGAAATTAAACCGAACGGATGGGCGCTGGCCCCGCTGTGTCTGTTTTTTGTGCTGTATATTACAGTATTTATCGCCACGGGCGATTTGAACAGGATGCCCGTGCCGGTGGCCTTTGTGCTGACATCCGTCGCGGCGCTGCTGTTTTCGCGAGGGTCGATAAATCTTCGCGTCGGCGCATTCTGTAAAGGCGCGGCAAACGATACGATTATGCTGATGATCGTGATCTTCATCCTCGCGGGCGCTTTTGCCGGCAGCGCCAGGGCGACGGGCGCCGTGGATGCGACGGTCGGCGCGGTGCTGTATTTTCTGCCGTCCGACATGATTCCTGCGAGCATATTCATCGCAGCCTGTTTCATCTCCATGTCGATGGGGACTTCGTGCGGCACGATAGCTGCTCTCATGCCCATTGCCACAGGTCTCTCGCCGCAAATCGGGATGAGTCTGCCGGCCATGACGGGCATCGTCATCGGCGGAGCGATGTTTGGCGACAACCTTTCGTTTATCTCGGATACCACGATTGTCGCCACACAGACGCAGCATGTGGAAATGAAAGACAAGTTCATCGTGAATATACGTATCGTATGGCCGGTTGCCGCGGCGCTCACGCTGTTTTACATTTATCAGGGATACGGGCTGCACTGCGAGGGAGGCGGCGCCGCCGGCGGCGGGGATGTGCAGTGGATTAAGATCGTGCCATACATCGCGGTGCTTGCGCTGGCGCTGGCGCACGTCAATGTGGTGACCGTGCTGCTGGCGGGCGTCTGCCTGGCGGGCGTAATCGGGCTGTTCGATGCCGGCTTCACCGTGTGGGACTGGGCGGGGGCGGTGAATACGGGTATTGTCAACGACATGGGTGAACTGATTATCGTCACGCTGCTGGCCGGCGGGATGTTCGAGGTGATACG
>JAIRLL010000296.1 GCA_031259505.1 Tannerella sp. | reverse complement strand
GGCAAAGAAGAAGGCCGGGAAGAAGGCATAGCCATAGGTGAACAGAGAGGCATAGCCATAGGCGAACAAAAAGGCAAGGAAGAAGGCGAAAAAAACGCCAGATTCACATTTGCCCTGACGTTGAAAAATAACGGATTCTCCATTGAAGATGCAGCCAGATATTCCGGACTCGCCAGAGAAGAAGTAATAAACCTCTTCACAGAACACGGGCTGATATGACAGAACAGTTCTTTGCGAGGAGCGAAGCGACATGGCAATCCAGGCTCAGCTATTCCGTCATGCTGTCCAGCGCGCGTTGCGCATCGACCGGATTGGCGTATATTCCGAGTAAGATGTCGCGAAGCGCGTTGCGGTCTGCCACGGCGGCGGCGTTCACCGTCGCGGAACAGTGCGCGACGAAACAGTCTTTTTCGGCCTGCGTATAGTGCGCGGCATACTGGCTGTCGCCCGAGCGCAGGTCGTGAGCAATGAAGTTGTTGCACGTCAGGCGACAGTTCGCGACAATCCGGTTGCTTATCCACGTTGCGGCCTGTTTGCAGAACCTGCTGTTCGAAGCGCTGTCGAACGAGGCGAGGATGTTTTCCGTCAGGAGCGTCCCCACGGCAATGTGCACGTCGCCCTTCGGCTGCGTGATGCCGGTCAGGATGCTGTTCATGTCTTCGCCCGGCTGCTTGACGTACTTTTCCGTGCGCGAGCGATACAGTTCCACGGCTTTCAGCCCGTCGCACGTCTCCCACTGATACGAAACGGCGACGGGCACGATGTTCAGTTCCGCCAGCGCACGCACAGGCCCGCCGTCCGGCGCACTCATGCAGAACATTTTAACTATCGCCGGGTCGGTCGCATCGCGGCCGTCCTTGGTGCGGCCGTTGCGTTGCGCAATCCAGACTGATTCCCGCTTTTCGCATACGGTGTGGCGGATATATTGCGACAGGTGCAGCAGGTTCGCGTAGAAATCTCTGACGCTTCCGCCGCGGACGACCTTGAACATCTTGTTCGAGCGGCCGATGTCGATCGCCAGTTGCGAACTCATCAGGTTGCTGCCGAACGTGATTTCCGACGTGCGGTGTCCGGTCAGGTAGAGCGCGTACTGAAACAGCGTGGCGTCGAGCATGATGTCGCGATGGTTCGAGACGAAGAGATAGCGCCGGCGCCGGTCCAGCCGGTCGAGGCCTTCGAACGAAAAACGGCGGATGCTGCACCGGACAACTTCTTCGTTGACAGCTTTCATCACCTGCAACTGAAACCCGTCGACGGTGGCAATGCGTTTCACCATTTGCCTTACCTGCTCGACGTCTCTTCCGGGAAAGACGTATCCGGCCAGCAGCGGGAAATATTCGTGGCAGGCGATACGCTCCATGGCCGGCGCGATTTCTTCATCGCAGTAGGGACGCAGATCGTCGAAAGCGGAATCTTTCATCATGTAATTTTTTTTCGGTTATCAATAAACTTTACAGGTTTCCGGCTCATGTCGGGGAAGTTGATTTTCCGTATCTCGTCGGCCGGACATATTTCGATGTCCGGCGCGACACGTATTTTAGCCCTGAACCGGTCTTTCAGTTCTTTTACCGCGTCGCCGTCAACTGGCCGGCGCAGTCCGACACGCGCCAGCACATCGTCGTTGCCGTTTTCGTTGTCTCTTACGATGATCACGTAATTTTCCACGCAGGGCGCGTTGTCGAGCACGTCGAATATGGCAGGCGGATAGAGCGTGGTACCCTTGTATTTGATCATGTGGTTCGTCCGCCCCACGACGGGACTGACGCGCATCGATGTGCGCCCGCACCGGCATGGCGCGGTGTGGACGCTCACCAGATCGCCCGTCCTGAACCGCAGCAAGGGCATACCTTCCACGCCCAGCGTGGTGACGACGAGTTCGCCGACCGTTCCTTCGGCAGCAGGCTGCCCGTCTTCGTCGATCAGTTCGCAAACAATCAGTTCGGGATGATGATGTCCGCCGCAGCCGTAGCGGCACTCGGCGAAAGTGGTCGCCATCTCGGTTGAGGCGTAGGTCGAATAGAGTTCGACGTCCCATTTTTCTCTGATGCGCTGCCCCAGCAGGTTGAGCGAGAAATCCTGTTCGCGGAGATTTTCGCCGATGCAGACGACCTTGCGTATGCTGGAGTTGCGATAGTCGATACCGTATTCTTCAGCATATTTGATGATGTGCAGGATGAACGAAGGCACGCACATGAGGGTATCGGGTCTGATGCGCCGTATGGTGTCCCACTGAAGTTCGGGGATGCCGTTTCCGACGCGGATGATGCCTGCTCCGAGCGCGCGCAGGCCGAGGAAATACGCCAGTCCGGCCATAAACCGTTTGTCGAGAGTGGTCATCAGCTGCACGACATTGCCCGGCTGCGTACCTGTACAGATAAAGGAAATCTTTTCGTTGTAGGCCAGGCGGTCGAGGTCGCGGTCGGTCATGGCGAAGGTGACGGGGTCGCCCAGCGTGCCCGAAGTCGTGATGTAGTCGATGATTTTTTCGCGCGGGACGCAGAGAAACATTTCATTGTGGCGCTGCAGGTCTTTCTTGTCCGTCAGCGGGAGTTGGCGCAGGTCTTCGAGGCGG
>JAIRLL010000261.1 GCA_031259505.1 Tannerella sp. | reverse complement strand
GCGAAGGCGCGAAAGCTGCTTTGTCGGCTTTTGAAGACCGGACGAGAGGATTGATTTAGAAAATCCAGGGAGATTCAAGAGCGGCGTAATTCTACCTTGCAGTCGCAATGACGGCGGATGCCATTACCGACAGCAACGGTATTCCCGTCATTGCGAGGAGCGTAGCGACGTGGCAATCCAGCGCCGGACGCGACCCCGGATTGCTTCGTACCTGCCAGTGACATGTTTCGTTATTTGCTTACTGTCAGCCCGCCGGATTGCTTCGTACCTCGAAATGACGCCGGACGCTATTGCCGGTAACAACGGCATCCCCGTCATTGCGAACGGAGTGAAGCAATCCAGAGCTTCATATTTTCCGGATTGCTTCCTGCTTCGTGGCCTCGCAGTCGCAAAGACGAAATGCGACAGTATGCGATTGACATGACGCTACGTCCTGCACCCCTATAAACCGGTCAAAGACATCCGCACCAAATACGGGGTCAAGTCAAAATTTATAGCCGAATGTCAACACTATACGCGATGTTTTTGCCGTCAAGTTCGAAGGCGACACTTCGATGGACGGAATATTCAAGTTAGAATCAGCCTTTTCTATCGGCGAGAACGTATAGAGCTTCTCTTTTTGCACCCGGTGGATATACGCCATGTCCATATAGAAATTAGGCGATAAACGGTATCCCACCCCGGCCGTATAATGACGGGTTGGCGCCGCAACAGTCGTATAGTGAGGTGTCGTACCTGCCGTAAAAACTTCCGTCTGTTTACTTTCGTCGGTCAGGTTTCCCGTCATCGGATTGGATTGCTGCATATAGCCGGCGCGGAGGGCAAGTCGCGATGCAGGCTTGATTTCGACGCCCGCTTTCACCGTTTTCGCCATACCAAAATCTTTATTAATAATGCTGTTATCCGTTTCAAACGAAAAATCCTCGCCGTCATAACTGCCCAGCCGCATGGTCTTGTAGTCGGTCAATTCGTAATCAAAACTGACCAGAGCCGTATTTCCGATAACGCCCGCAACGCTGAATATCCACCGTCCTGGCGTCTGCAATGCGTAGTCGGCTATTGAATGATCCGCAGGCGTCTCTGCCTTCATTTTGGGCTGATCCGAATAACTTGCGACATACGATTCGCCTGTCGCTAAGAAATAATCCGTCATTTTATACCATTTCGGAGAATTGTATGCGACGCCGAAACGAAGTGCATTAATCGGACGGACAATCACGCCCAGATTGGCCGAATAGGCCGTACCTTCCGTCTCAAGAGAATTTTCGAGTGTCAGATAATCGTTCTCGCTGTTCCTGCCTGCAAAAGTATCGTGATGACGCGATGCCAGCCTGTAGTCGATATCCGTTATGTTTACTGTGAGGCCAAGAAATACAATGTCCGAAATATTCGTCGCCAATGCAAAATTGTATTCTTTCATTGCACCTCTCTCGCTGATATTCAGCAATGTTTCCTTCAAAGCGCCCGGAAATGCGCTGTAATATACATCGTTTTTACTGTTTTTGTCGTCCTGCGGCTCAATGAACCCTGATTCGTACCCCAAAATGGGCAACCATTGTCCTGCCAGATCCGAATTCACGTAAGGATCGTAGCGATCCGTCAACTGCAATTCATCTAAATAAATACCGCCCTCGTTACCAAAGGCAAACGTTGTACGCGAAGCCACGTAATCGGCCAGCGAGAATTTCGAATTTCCCGCTGCCGAATATTTGCGGCTGAACTCTTTTACTTTATTGTACGAAAATCCTATATTCCATCCTTTCACGCCTCGATCGTTTCCTGTCGGAAAATATCCTTCGTACGAGAAATTGTCCATGCAAAAGGCATTGCGTCTCCGACTGTTAACCACGCCGCCCCAGTCCGCATTCACGTTCGAACTGTAAAAATCAAACGTGGCCTGAATTTCCGAACTGCGGTAGACGCCCAAACCCGCCGGATTATGAGACATTGCAGACATATCGCCTCCCAATGCACCGAATGCGCCTCCCATACTCACCGAGCGTGCCGAACCGTTCAGATCGGTTTGCGAAAAACGAAAAGCATCCATTTCTCCCTGTGCAAACATCATGCCGCTGCTCAAAAACAGTACGCTTACATATATCATCAACTTTTTCATCACTCTTCTATTTTTACAGATTCAACTTTCTTGTTTTTTTATGTCTAATAAACCACAGCCTTTGACAAAGTAAAGCAATCCAATCTGCATCAATCGAAAAGACCGGATTGCTTTAGCTGAGAATGCTCACTGTCAGAGACTAATCAATCAATCAATAATGTATACTTTTCCGCTTCGAAGCAGGCTTTATCGGCGTCCGCCGCTACTTGAGCGACCTCCTCCGCTACTTCCGCTCGAACGTCCTCCGCTACTGCCGCTGCTGAAACTTCCGCTGCTCGAAGAACGGCCGCTGCTGCTCGACGAAACTGAGCTTGAACGCGTGCTTGTACTTGGAGATGCAGAACTGCTTCGTACGGACGAACCTGTCGAACGGCCGCTGCTGCTGCTACTCACGGACGACGAACGTGTCGGCGTGGTGGATGTAGCCGTCGAGCGACGCGTCGTGGTTGTACTGCCACTGTTCACCGTAGCCGAACTGCTGCGTGTTGTGCTGCTGCCGGTCGAACTGATATTCGACCGGTTCGTTGAGCGGGAAGTGGTACGGCTGTTAGTGGCTGCATCCGCACTGCTGCGGCGCGACTCTGTTCTCAATGAGGTGCTTCGGCCTGTTGTAGTGCGAGTAGTTGCACTCGACGAGCGTGCCGACGAACTCCGCGCGCCTACCGTAGTGCGCCGTGAATCGGACGACGACGAACGGTATGCCGAACTTCTGGCTGCCGTGGCGCGACCTCCCGAATTGCGGTAATACGAACTGCGATCATATCCGTAACCGTAACCGTAACCGTAATGATGATGATGGTAATAAGAAGGATAATGCCATCCCCATCCACCATAATACCACGGGTCGTAATACCAACTGGAGTGATAGAATCCACCCCAGCCCCAGTACGGGCCCCAATAACTGCTGTACCAGTACGGACGGTACCATGACGACCAACCGTAATACCACGGATCGTACCAGCCTGAGTTACCCATGTCGATACTTACGTTGACCGTCGTTTGCCCGTCGGAATAATCCGTATCGTAGCCATACGCGTAGTATCCGTCACTCAAATACAGATCCACATTATCCGCGCCGGCAATAGTGATTTTACTGGGCGAATGATAACGAATGATCCGTTCCGAATATTCCATATCCGAATTGCGCACCTTCTTCGGTTCGTCGTCTTCAGCATACAGTTCAATATCTTCTGTTTCATACATTTCTTCATCCAGAGCAACATCCGTATATCTGCGGTTATATGCATCTACATCCATGATATCGGAGGCGGCCACGGTCGGAGCAAAATTGCGTGCGGACACTACTGTATCCTTTAAAACTGCCTTTTTCTTCTCCACGGTTTTGCCTTTACTGTTCCCTGAAGAGAAATATACATCGTCAAAGAACTCTTCCTGCGCTGCAACGGTCAGAACCGAAGCAAGCATTATCCACATGGAAGCTAATTTAATCATTGTTTTCATAAACTGTTTCTCCTCTTTACTTTATAATTAAAAATTCTTTTATTTATCATCTTGTCCTTCTGACTTTTTTTTGGTCGAAAGGTTTAATTTCCGCCCTGTCTTTTTTCTTTATACAAAGAAACGGCTTTTTCTTTAAATCCAAACGATTTATGCATTATTTAACTTTTTATCAAATCCATGTATTCATTCCTGTTAGATGAAAAAACAGAGGGATATGCTGTATGAGGCATACGTTTTTTTTACGTCTCGACGCCTTCGTCTCCCTTTGTCACGGATGTTTGTAGTTCTCCCGCAAGGATATTTGCGTTTCGGTCGGGAAGTCGGACGGAATTTTCTGAGTTACTTTGCCTGTGGCCGCCCATTCGGCGCCGCGGAGCAGCAATACCTGAAAACCCGTACATTGCATAGCCCTGTTGTCTTCGACCGTGGGGCCTGCATGTCCCAGCATCGTGTGGAAAATGCGCCCTTTGCCGAACTTGACGGTGAAGACCAGCGGTTCTTCGCGTCCCGAACCGTTTGTGGAGGGATCGGAGTAGGCGGTGTAAAGCAGGGCATCGATGTCGCCCGGCCCGCGCATCCTGTCATACAATTCATCCTGGGCATGACGCCACCTGGCCGGCAATCCTTTCGTCACCGGATGGCTTTGGTTGCGGCCGTTCAGTACATATTCGTGCTGCCGTCCATGCGAACCGCCGTTGCCTGGCGAGGTGTCCTTAATCAGTTTGCCGTCTTTCCAGTATACCCAGGGTCCTGATTCCTCGTTGCGGCCTTCCCATCCGCCCAAAGCGCATATCTGGTTATATTCAGGCCATTTGGAGAATGCGTTGTCTGCCGCATGGTAGATGACGATACCGCCGCCGCCGCGGGTAAATTCGATGAACCGCCTGTTGGTCTCTTCAGGCCACGGGGCGCCGTTGTAATCTACTACGACCAAATCATACGGTTTGAAGTCAAGCACAAAACCCGACATGTCTTCTCCCCTGGACGGAGAAACGGCAAAATCGACGGTGAAAAGACCCGAATTTTCAAGTGTTTGCTTGATTACTACATGACTGACCTGCCAGTTATGATTGTTCTGGCCGGTGATTAACAGTGTTTTTATCGGTTGTTTAGCCGATAAACAAGTGACAAATAATGCTGCCGACAGCAGCGCAAAAAATTTGTTTGACAATCGTTTCATAAATATGCATTTTTATCTTTTGAAGCAAAGATACCGGTTTTTGCTGAAAAAGTAATAACTTTGCGCGTTAATTTCCGTGTAATGGCATATTTTTTTAAGAAGACAGTATATATTGCAGTGATATCAGGCCTTGCCACGACATTTCTGTCGGCGCAGGACTGGAGAGAGACGACAAAGGAGTTGATCTATACCCCGCGTTATTTCGGGCCGAACGCTTTCCCGTTGCCCGAGTTGCACAGCGGAGGTGTACCTGCGCGTTGGGAGTTGGAAATCAGGGGGGAATCGCATAAGTATACGGGCGACGACACAAAAGATTTGTATGCCCGCCTGCTCATTCCGATCGTAGAGAAGCGCGTCGCTATCGAACTTTGCGGCGTCGTTGTGGAAGATTACAGGATGACGCGCGAGACGGCAGACGAAAGGCATGCCTAC
>JAIRLL010000174.1 GCA_031259505.1 Tannerella sp. | reverse complement strand
CGTGAAAAATTGACAGCGCCATCGGCACGCAACCGCTGCAAAGTACGAGGACTTATTTTCAGGAAAGTACAAACTTCGTAACTGTCCACCCAACCGTCTTCGGGCTGTTCCTCCGACTTGCTTTCGATAGCGGCGACAAATTTGGCAATCGTATTGATTTTTGACTGCAATTCCTTGAATGCCTGTGATTCCATTGTAATAACTTCCATTGCTTTTTATTTACTTCATGAATTTTATCGACTGCAAAAGTCGGGAGTCGGGAAAACCCGGTTTCATTGGTAATGTATTCGAGGCTGCCTCTTTAACATTTCAACGATAAACAATAAATGGTTAATTAATTGACAAACACATATTTGGTAATTTTTGAAGACTGGAAGAAAACAGAAAATCAGGCAAAAGATATATTACATCTTAAATGGAATACAAATAGTTGATAATTAATGCAATAAGAATAACAAACACGAAAAGTACGTGAAAAACGGGCTAAAACAGGGCGATTTTGATGTAAAAGTGATTTTACCGGAAGAAAAAAATCTCTTGGGGAATTGGGTATAAGGTCAGGACACGTTATTTTCGTCGTATTTTGTAAAGTTACGACAGGACGAAAACAAAATTGTCAAGGCTATGCCGGACGAAGAACAAAAAACTGTAAAGAAATTTCAGGACAAATCATGAAGCCGTGCAAGGTGTACATGTATCTATATCTATATATAGATATGTACATCTTGCACCACTGTTATAATGCTCATTTTCAATGCTTATTTTTTTCTTGTTTTTTTGAAAAACAGTTTGTATCTTTGCCCTTGAGTTTTATGCAGACAAAGGGCAGTCAGAAGTAGACAAACGGGATACTTGAAACAAGCCCCAAATCGTACCCCATAAGACAAAAGTGTTTCTTAATTTGCTGACTTACAAAGAATTGTAAAAATACCTACATTTCTCTCTCGCAAATATCGTCCCACAACCTGCCAAAAGGCGGGTTGAATCGCATTTATTTACAGAAAAAATCGAAAGTCCGTTCATCTTACCTTTGTTTTATTTTCATAGTGTTATATAATGGTCGCAAAGATATGTTGCATGTTTTATACAAACAAATTTTTTTTCATGTTTTTTACGGGAAGCTCATTTTTAACAGAAGGATACATTTGCGTGCAAGACATTGCTGCCGGAAGATCTTGAATTTTAGAATTTTGGGATTTAAGGGAGGAGTGTCCGAAAATAGACCGTACGCCGTCCGGATAGACAGGAACTTCAGTACAGATACGGATACTGGCGTCGGATGATTTGCCGGTATTCTAAAACGGATTGGGGAAAACAGTTATATATGTCCACGAATTACACGAATTTACACGAATTAATATAAAAAAATTCGTGTAAATTCGTGTAATTCGTGGACAAACTTAACCACAAAGGCACAAAGGGCACAAAGGTACTGCCGGAAAAGGCTGGCTGCGCCGATCGTGTGCTTTTGCTGCAGCCTCCTGCCGTCCGGAAAAAACGGGTTCAACAGCAAACAAACACTAAATAAGCACAAAATTCACCCGAATTGCCGATTATTTCGGAAAAAAGTGCGGATATTTTTTGTGATTATAAAAATAGCAGTTATATTTGCCGCGTGAACAGTTTCAAAATACAGATGGACTATAAATTGAATCTCGCAGCGATACCCGCAGTTTGGGAATCTTTCCCGGACAGTCGTTATGCCGTCTCAAAATATGTCATCGGGAACTTCATGTTTATACACTCATTCAATTCATGTTACGGATGTGCACTGCTGAAGCCCAGCAGTGCACAGCCAAACACTCACCGGCTTCGGCCAGGCTTCGGGCGGGCATGACCGGGACACTTTAAACAGAGATTATCCAATGCATATATATAAATCAAATTACTATAAATAATTTAGAAATAAACGGACTATGTCAGGCAAAGATTACATTCCGCGTCAGGACGGAAAGTTCCTGGAATGGGCGCAAAAACTGCTTATTTATGTAAAACTGTATCTGGAAGTATGGGGAATAAGCGAACTTGTGTACGGAGCCGTTAAGACTCTGCTCGACAATTATGACAGCGCATACGGCAGAGTGCAGGAATCAAACCGCGACAAAGTCGACGTGCGTCTGAAAAACGAAACGCGCGACGCCCTCAAGGCATCCATACGCAGGTTCGTAAAGGAACACCTGCAATACAACTCGGCCGTCACCAACGCCGACCGTGAAAACATGGACCTGCCCATCCACGGCGCGCATCCCGCGCAGCCACACATCCCGACCAGCACGCCGGTTGGCGAAATAGACGCCTCCTTACACCTGCAGCACATCATTCACGTGAAAGACGAAAAACGCGCCGGCCGCGCCAAGCCGCCCGAAGCGCACGGCTTCGAAGTATGGTACAAGATAGGCGGCGGCCCGCCGGCCAGCGACTGCGAATGGAGCCATGCTCGCTTCTCGACCCGTTCGCCCCTCATCATCAAATTTCCCCTTTTCTGTGTGGGCAAAACAGTATACTACCGTTTCCGCTGGGTCAATTCGCGCAACCAGCCCGGCCCCTGGAACGAAAATTTCATCTCTGCCGTTATCGCATGATCCGTCCGGCGCCTGCGTTACGCCATCCCGACAGCTAACAAATACAATATTATAAATCCATTCAAAAATGAAACAGAAAATTATGAAACAGTTAATGCAGGCGTTTTTACTGACGCTGCTGTTCGCCGGCGCCGGCGCCGTGCGCGCCGATGAAAATATACCGGAGCCCAAATTCGGTCAGTACACGGTGGGAGATGATTATTTTCTCGCCAGCTACAGCCAGCTTGTCGATTACTGGGACAGGCTGGCGGAAGCGTCGGATCGCATACACGTCGTCGACATCGGCGTCACGCAGGAAGGACGCACGATGAAAATGGCAATCATCACCTCGCCGGAAAACTACAAGAACCTGGAGCGCTACCGGGAAATCTCCGTGCGCCTGGCGAAAGCCGATGGGCTGACCGACGGACAGGCGCGCGAACTGGCAGCCGAAGGAAAAGCCATCGTCTGGATCGACGGCGGACTTCATGCCACCGAGACGGTCAACTCGCAGGCGCTTTTCCTCGAAGCCTACGACCTGGTCGCCAGTAACGACGCGGAAGCGCTGCGGATTCTCGACAACGTCGTCCTCCTGCTCGTGCAGGCCAATCCGGACGGCATGGATCTCGTCTCGGACTGGTACATGAAGGAGAGCGATCCGAAGAAACGCAACATGTCCATCCCACGCCTGTATCAGAAATATGCCGGACACGACAACAACCGCGATTCCTATATCGCCAACCTGGCCGAAACGGAAGTCATCAACCGGCAACTGTTCATCGACTGGATTCCGCAGATCATGTGGAACCAGCATCAGACAGGCCCCGCAGGCACGGTGCTCTTCATGGCGCCCTTCCGCGACCCGTTCAACTACAACCACGACCCGCTGGTATTTATGGGCATCGACCTTGTCGGCTCCGCCATACACAACCGCTTTATCGCCGACGGGAAACCGGGCGCCGTGATGCGCAATGCCGCCTCATACTCCACCTGGTTCAACGGCGGCGAACGGACAACCACAGGATTCCACAACCAGATTGGCCTCCTGTCGGAAATCATCGGCAGCCCGACGCCCGCCAGCATCCCGCTGATAACCTCCAGGCTACTTCCAGGCGGCGACCAGCCGCTGCCCATCGGGCCAAGGCAGGAATGGCATTTCCGCCAGAGCATCGACTATATCCTCACCGGCCAGCGCGCCCTTCTCGACGTGGCTGCCAAACTGCGCGAAGACTTCCTCTATCGCATATACCGCATGGGACAAAACTCCATCGAGCGCGGCAGCCGGGACCACTGGACGCTGACGCCCAAACGGGTGGCCGAACTGGAAGCCGACTATGCAAAATACCGCGCCGAACAGCGCAGCAGCAGCGACCGCGACAGTTCGGCCGGAAGACCGTCGCTGAACAGCAGCAGCATTTCTCCCGAATATCCCGCTCGCGGCATCCCCTACAGCTTCTGGGAAAAACTGCATACGCCCGAAACGCGCGACCCGCGAGGCTACATCATCCCCTCCGGCCAGACGGACTTCCTGACGGCAACCCGGTTCGTCAACGCACTGCTGAAAGCCGGCGTAGACGTACATCGCGCCACGAAAGACTTTGCCGTGGCCGGCAAGACCTATCCCGCAGGCTCGTACGTAATCAAAGCCGCGCAGGCCTTCCGCCCGCATCTGCGCGACATGCTCGAGCCGCAGGATCATCCGAACGATTTCCAGTATCCGGGCGGGCCTCCCAGACCGCCATACGACGTGGCCGGATACACGCTGGCATTTCAGATGGGCGTCGAGTTCGACCGTATCCTCGACGGCTTCGACGGGCCTTTCGAAAAGCTGACGGGACAGGTAGCGCCGCCTGCCGGCAAAGTCGGGCAGGCATCCGGCGCCGCCGGCTTTCTGCTCAGTCACAAAGTCAATGACGCCTTCGTCGGCACGACGCGCCTGCTCCAGGCCGGCGAAGAAGTGTACTGGCTGACGGAGCCCTTCGCCGCGCACGGCAAAACCTGGCCTGAAGGCACGATTTATATCCCGAAGAAAGCTTCGACACAGGCTCTGCTCCAGACGCTGGCCGGCGAAGTCGGACTGAGTTTCGATGCCGTCGCTACCCGTCCGCAGGGCGGCGCGCTGAAGCTTCGCCCCGTACGCGTGGCGCTCTGGGACCGCTACGGCGGGTCGATGGATTCCGGCTGGATCCGGTGGATGCTCGAACAGGCATTCCCTTTCCCGTTCGACGTCGTCTATGCCCCCGATCTGGACGCCGGCAATCTGAAGAAGAAATACGACGTGCTGATCTTGCCGGACGGAGCCGTCCCGCAGGCAGGCCAGGGCGGCGGCCAGGGCTCCCGCAACGCCCCGACGCGCGATAATGTCCCCGAAGAATACAGGAACCGCGTCGGAAGCATCACCGTCGGCAGTACCATACCGCAGTTGCGCACGTTTGCCGAAGAAGGCGGCACACTGATTGCCATCGGCTCGTCCACGACGGCGATAGCCCGCCATTTCGACCTGCCCGTAGAAGACGCTTTGACGGAATATGCTTCGGGCGACAGCATAAGGCGGCTGCCTTCCGACAGATTTTATATACCCGGATCGGTGCTGCGGGTGAAAGTCGACAGCACGACGCCCGTTGCCTACGGTATTGCGGAAGACCTGAACGTGCTGTACCGCAACAAACCCGTATTCCGGCTCCTGCCCGAAGCGCCCCTGAAGGGCGTGAAAGCCGTTGCATGGTTTCCTGCCGACGCCGATCCTCTGCTTAGCGGCTGGGCATGGGGGCAGCATTATCTCAAAGGCAGCGCCGCCGTGGTGGAAGCGCCTGCCGGAAAAGGTAAAATCTTCCTCTTCGGCCCCGAAATAACTTTCCGCGCACAGGCGCACGCCTCCTTCAAGTTCCTGTTCAACAGTATTTACTGCGCAGGCGCGACAAGTGTGAAAACAGTGCGGTAACTCAGGGACGGGCGGCGCGCTCCGCGGGGTTTTCCGTGCGCTTCGCGGAGCTCTCCGCGCGTTGCCGTGTTGCGGGCAGCCGGCTCAGGGCGCGTGAAGACGTCGCACGTGAAAAACGGCAGCCGGCAGGCGGAAAACAGTTTTTTGTGCAGTTTTTATTCTGTAGCTGAAAAATAATGCGTAATATTGTCCCGTAAAAAAGAAAACCGAACATGACAGACGTATCGTTTGCATATTATACCTGGGCGATCATGCGCAGCCCCCGTGCGGGGTTAACGATGCGCCGGCATACGCGGTAGCAGCCGTGTGAAGACGGCGTGCAGCCATTTTCAGTAATCGAATTCCATATTTATTTTTAGTATTGTACAATGAAAGTATTAAAGTTCGGCGGAACGTCCGTAGGTTCCGTGCACAGCATTTTGAATGTAAAGAAAATAGTAGAGTCCATCGAAGAGCCGGTAATCGCGGTCGTATCCGCGCTGGGCGGGATAACCGACAAGCTGCTGTCGACGGCCGGCATGGCCGCAAAAGGCGACAGGGCATACGAAGAGGCGCTTTCCGAAATCGCCGTGCGCCATCTGGACATAATCGAAGGCGTGATACCCGGTGAAGCGCAGCTCCGGACGGCGCGGGCGCACGTCATGACCCTGCTGGACGAGCTGTCCAACATCCTGAAAGGCGTCAGCCTCATCAACGACCTGTCGGCGAAGACGTCCGACACGATAGTCAGCTACGGCGAGCGGCTGTCGTCGTTTATCCTGGCCAGCGTCATCCGTGACGCCCGCCTGTTCGATTCCCGCAAATTTATCAAGACCGTCAGGCAGTTCAACAAGCATATTGTCGATTTCGAACTCACCGGTCAACTGATCAGGGAAACGTTCGCTTCGCTGCCCGATATTGCGGTGGCGCCGGGATTCATTTCGTCCAGCCGCGACAACGGCGAGATTACCAATCTCGGCCGCGGCGGTTCGGACTACACGGCTTCCATCCTTGCGGCGGCGCTCGACGCTTCCATCCTCGAAATATGGACGGACGTGGACGGCTTCATGACGGCAGACCCGAAGGTGATAAATTCGACGTACGTGATTGAACGGCTGTCGTTCACCGAAGCGATTGAACTGTGCAACTTTGGGGCAAAGGTGATTTATCCTCCCACGATTTATCCCGTATACCATAAAAATATCCCCATCAGGATATGCAACACCTTCAATCCCGGAGCGCCGGGCACGTATATCTCCGGCGACTGTCAGCAGAACGGGCGGAAAGCGCTCATTAAGGGCATCTCGTCGATCGACGATACGTGTCTTGTCACGGTGCAGGGACTGGGAATGGTCGGCGTGATAGGCGTGAATTACCGCATATTCAAGACGCTGGCGAAAAACGGCATCAGCGTGTTCATGGTATCGCAGGCAAGTTCGGAAAACAATACCACCATTGCGGTGAAAAACGAAGACGCCGACCTTGCGGTACAAGTGCTGAACGGGGAATTTGCGCTCGAACGTCTGCAGGGCGAAATCAACGACGTGGTTGCCGAAAAAGACCTTGCGACCGTGGCCATCGTGGGCGAAAACATGAAGCGCACGCCGGGCATCGCGGGCAAGCTGTTCGGGACGCTTGGACGGGCGGGCATAAGCGTAATCGCGTGCGCCCAGGGGGCGTCCGAAACGAACATCTCGTTCGTCATCAAGCGCGATTCGCTGCGTAAGGCGCTGAATTCGATTCATGATTCGTTTTTTCTGTCCGAATATAAGGCGCTCAACCTTTCCGTGGCAGGCGTGGGAACGGTCGGCAGCAAGCTGATCGAACAGATTCAGCGCCAGCAGGACAAACTGATGAAGCAAAACGGACTGAAACTGAATCTTGTGGGGATCGCCAATTCCAGCAGGATACTGTTCAGCCGCAGCGGACTGAATCTCGATACGTGTATTGCCGAACTGAAAAGCAGCGGAAAACCCTCGTCGCCATCCATCATACGCGACGAGATACTGAAGATGAATATTTTCAATTCCGTATTCGTCGACTGCACTTCCAGCGAAGAGATTGCCGCGATCTACGAATCGCTGCTGAGCAACAACGTCTCGGTCGTCGCGGCCAACAAAATCGCCGCGTCGTCGGCATACGGCAGCTATCTCAGGCTGAAAGAAACGGCGCGCAAAAGAGGCGTCAAGTATCTGTTCGAAACGAACGTCGGCGCGGGACTGCCGATAATCAATACGATGAACGACCTGATAAACAGTGGCGACCATATCCTGTATCTGGAAGCGGTGCTTTCGGGCACGCTCAATTTCATCTTCAATACGCTGAGCGCCGACATCCCTTTCAGCAAAGCCATCCTGATGGCGAAGGAGGCGCACTATGCCGAGCCGGACCCGCGCATCGACCTGAGCGGTACGGACGTCATACGCAAGCTGGTCATCCTCGCCCGCGAAGCAGGATATGCCGTCGAAAAAGAGGATGTGAAGGTAAACCTCTTTATCCCGGAAAAATATTTCGAAGGATCGCTTGACGATTTCTGGACAAGAATCTGCGAACTCGACGACGGCTTCGAGGCGATGCGCAAAAGAGTGGAAGCGGAAAAGAGGCGTATCCGCCTGGTTGCCAAAATGGACAGGGGGAAGTGTGAAATAGGCTTGCAGGAAGTCGATCGCCACCATCCTTTCTACGAACTGGAAGGCAGCAACAACATCATCATGATATCTACCGAGCGATACAATGACTATCCGATGATTATCAAAGGCTACGGCGCGGGCGAAGATGTAACGGCCGCAGGCGTGTTTGCCGACATCATTTCCATTGCCAACATAAGATAAACGATAATATCAGTCAGGATGAAATATGTGATTATTCTCGGCGACGGCATGGCCGACGAGCCCGTCGCGGCGCTTGGCAACCGCACGCCTCTGCAGTATGCCCGCACGCCGCACATGGACAGGCTGGCGTATGCGGGCGCGACAGGCCGCCTGCAGACCGTTCCGGCGGGATTTCATCCCGGCAGCGAAGTGGCCAACCTTGCTGTTTTGGGATACGACCTGCACCGCGTGTACGAAGGACGCGGCGTGCTGGAGGCGGCAAGCATGGGCGTGAGTTTGCAGACGGGCGAACTGGCTCTGCGCTGCAACCTCGTCTGCATCGAAGGCGAAAGCATGAAAAATCATTCGGCCGGACACATCTCAAGCGATGAAGCGTCCGAACTGATTGCGTTCCTGAACGAAAGAACGGGGGATGCACAAACGCGGTTTCACGCCGGCGTGTCGTACCGTCATCTGCTGGTGATGGCCGGCGGCGACAAGCGGCTGGACTGTACGCCGCCGCACGACATCCCGGCGCAGCCTTTCCGTCCGTCGCTGGTGAAAGCCGCGCATCCCGACGCCGCACAGACGGCTGAACGGCTGAACAGGCTTGTCGTCGCCTCGCAGGAAATACTGGCCGCCCATCCTGTGAACAGGAAAAGAATGGCCGCCGGCAAAGACCCGGCCAACAGCATCTGGCCCTGGTCGCCGGGATTCAGACCCGACATGCCGACTCTGAACGCACTGTATGGCGTCGGGACGAGCGCCGTCATTTCCGCCGTCGACCTGATACGCGGCATCGGCGTGTATGCCGGAATGGACGTCGTCACGGTAGACGGCGCCACGGGACTGTATGACACGAACTACGAAGGCAAGGCGCAGGCCGCCATCGACGCGCTGAAAACTCACGACCTTGTCTATCTGCACGTCGAAGCAAGCGACGAGGCAGGACACGCCGGCGATGTCCGGCTGAAAGTGCGCACCGTCGAAGACCTGGACCGGCGCATCGTCGGCCCCGTCTGCGAAGCCGTCCGCACGTGGGACGAGCCGGTAGCCATATCCGTCCTGCCCGACCACCCGACGCCCTGCGCCGTCCGCACGCATACGGCCGACCCCGTTCCCTTTCTTATCTGCAAACCGGGACAGGCGCCGGACAAAGTCGCCCGCTACGACGAGTTTTCCGTACGCCAGGGGCGGTACGGCCTCCTGACAGGCAATGCTTTTATAAAAGCGTTGACAGGCAATCCCGAATCCTCGAATTTTGAATCCTGAATAATGAAATATTACAGTACAAACAGACAGTCGCCCCCTGCCACGCTCGAAGACGCGGTAATCAGAAGCCTGGCAGGCGACGGGGGACTTTATATGCCCGAACGGATTCCCGTGCTGGGCGAAGAAATCATCCGTTCGCTGAAAGACCGTTCGCTTCATGAAACAGCTTTCATCGTGGCAGAATCGTTTTTCGGCGAAGACGTGGAGGCCGATGCGCTGGCAGCCATTGTCAGGGATACGCTTTCGTTCGAGACGCCCGTCGTGCATGTCCGCGATTCGGTGTACAGCCTGGAGCTTTTTCACGGCCCCACGCTTGCCTTCAAAGACGTCGGCGCGCGTTTTATGGCACGCCTGCTCGGTTATTTCATACGCAGGAAAGGCATCGAACAGACCGTCCACGTGCTGGTAGCCACTTCGGGCGATACGGGCAGCGCCGTGGCCGGCGGATTTCTCGGCGTCGAGGGCATCCGCGTCTTCGTGCTTTATCCCAAAGGGAAAGTAAGCCCGATGCAGGAATGTCAGTTCACAACGCAGGGACAGAACATCACGGCGATAGAAATCGACGGGACGTTCGACGACTGCCAGGCGCTGGTGAAAGCCGCCTTTGCCGACCGCGATCTGAATAACAGCATGTTGCTCACATCGGCCAATTCCATCAATGTGGCGCGGCTGCTCCCGCAGTCGTTCTACTATTTCAGTGCATACGCGCAACTGGACAGGACGGGTAAAGCCGGCGAACTGACTGTATGCGTTCCAAGCGGGAATTTCGGAAATCTCGCCGCCGGACTGTTCGCCGCGCGGATGGGTTTACCCGTCAGGCGTTTTATCGCCGCCAACAACCGTAACGACGTGTTCTTCGACTACCTGAAAACGGGAAAATACGAGCCGCGTCCGTCGGTGTCCACCATCGCCAATGCGATGGACGTCGGCAATCCGAGCAACTTCGCCCGCATTCTGGACCTGTTCGGACATGACCACAAGGCTATCACACAGTCGATCGCCGGCTACAGATGCGACGACGGGGAGATTGCCCGAACCATGCGCCACGTGTTCCGCCACTGCCACTACCTGCTCGATCCGCACGGAGCCTGTGGCTACCGGGCGCTGGACGATTTCCATCTTCAACCGCATCAGACCGGACTGTTTCTCGAAACAGCGCATCCGGCCAAATTCAAGGAAACGGCAGACCGCATCCTGGACGGAAACATCGACGTCCCCGCCAGATTGCAGGCGTTCATGAACGGCAAAAAACAAAGCATTCCCATGGACAACGATTTCGGACAGTTCAGGGATTTCCTGACGGGAGAAAACTGCGCGCAGCGTTAGTCTGCGAATGACGCTGACGCCTTCGGCGTCGAAAACCTTTTCGTCCGGCCATTGCCTTTTGGCCGGACTGCCCGATTTTTCGTGCGCATCACTACTGTGTTGAAGCGCATCACTGGAGTGATGAACTCCGACAATAGAGTGATGCGCTTCAACATAGTCGTGATACGGAGCGCTCGCGGCATGTCCGTCTTATATTGGAAGGTGATGATGCATTGATATCCAGGATTATGAACGAAACGGTTTTTATTTTGATTCAGCGTGCCGGCGTCATTTCCGGCCATTTAACCTGAGTTCGGTATAAGAAAAATGAACAGAAGGATGCATTTCCTCCCGTCAGGCCGGTTTTACGGTACAATTTCACGGGGTGATGTTTCATTGCAGATGATTTCCATCCGGCAGCCGATATCTTTCCCTGAAAAGGCGATGCCCAGAAGAATGACCTTTCCGGTATATTTGTTGTAATAGCGACGGTCGCGGATCTGCGTCATGGCTTCGTCGAGCAGCGTGGCGACCGTCTTTCCGGCATGGTATTTTATCTCGGCGACCACCGTTATGCCGGGCTGTTCCCAGACCGCGTCGGCGCGGCCGAGGTTGTTCAGCACTTCGCCCTGTATGCTGAAACCGAGCATCCGCATCCATATCAGCATCAGCGAGTGATAGTAGGCTTCCCGGGGGATGTGAAGCTCGTAGGGAACGGTGGCGATCAGTACCTCGAGGCTGCGGGCAAAACCGGCTTCGTCGCACGCGGTCAGCTGCCGTTCCATTGTCAGGCGCAGACTGTCGATCTGTTCGCCGGGGTATTTCCCGTAGGCCTGCAGCAGACACGTCAGTAACGCTTCGTAGACTTCCGAATTGGGGATGCCGAGCGTATAGCGGGGGCGTCCGTTCGCCAGTTCCTTCTGTTTGACGGTCAGGTAGCCGGTCTGGAACAGCAGCGGCACGTCGCCGATGTCTGCCGGATCATAGCCGTCGAATACCTTTTCGCCGGCAACGATCGGCTCCAGTACCGCGTCCGCACGGTTGCGGCGGCGAATCATATCTATCAGGAACGTCGGCGTGCCGGTACTGAACCAGTAACCGGCAAATTCCCTGACGCTAAAAAATTTCAGCGTCGAGAACGGGTTGTAGACGGCCGTTTTTCCGTCCCACGTATAGCCGTTGTACCAGTAACGGATTTGGTCGAGCAGGTACGCCCCGGTCATATTCAGGTATCCGGCGGCGCTGTCGATGTATTCCGTAAAGTTACTTTCCAGTTCCTCCTGCGTATAACCGCATATCGCAGCATACTGTTCACGCAAAGAAATATCATCAAGACTGTTTAGCGCCGAAAAAATCGACAGTCCCGAAAACTTCGACACGCCGGTCAGGAAAACAAACTGCAAATACTCGTCCGCACCTTTCATTGTCTGATAGAAATCATGCACCGCCGTCTGGACAGGCTTCAGATAAGAATCAAAGAGATGAGCGGTGATCGGCTTGTCGTATTCGTCAATCAGGATGACGACCCGTTTGGCGGTAAGGTTGTAGAGGGATTCTATCAACTCTCCGAAACAGTCGGGCGCAGATTCTGCCGACAGGGTCAGCCCATAGCGTTGCGCCATTCTTTTCAGGTGAAATACCAGGCTTTTTTTCATATCTTCCGGCGTCGAATGGTCTATCATCGTCCAGTCTATCTTGATGACCGGAAACGACTGCGACCAGTCCCAGCGGTCGTAGACGTAAAGCCCTTCGAACAGTTCTTTCCGCCCGCGGAATAACGCTTCCATCGTACTTATCAGCAACGATTTCCCAAACCGGCGCGGACGGGAAAGGAAATAAATCCGTCCACCCGAAACGATCCGGTGTATAAACTCGGTTTTATCTACATAGACACAGCCGTCTTTTCGTAAATTCGCAAACGACTGCGTTCCTATCGGCAACTTTTTCATGACGTATCTGTTTTAAATGTGAATTTGAGACAAATGTAGTTATTTTATTGGGAACATACATCCCTAAACAAAAAATTGTACCGGAAACCGCTGCGGTTGCAGAGATTTCCGGTAGCGCTTCCATGCTTCACGGCTGCCAGCCCGGGTTTTGCGCCATTCATCCCTTTGCGTTTCAGAGTTTATTCATTCCCGGCCGTTCGAGCGATGCGGCGATGTCTTCGGTCGTGAGAGGCATTGAGAATGTGGCTTCAGGGCCGAATACCGGATTGTCGTTGATATGTTTAAGGAAAGCGGCCTTGATGATGAACAGTTTGCCGCGCGTGCTTCCGGGCATGGTGATGCTGTTGTGCAGCCGGGTGGTATATTTGCGGCAGATTTCTGTTTTTCCGTCGGCGGAGATGATTACGATCAGCGCGTTGCGCACTCCCTGCGGCCATCCGTGAGCGACACGTGCGGCGTTTTCGCCGACTGCGTGGTCGATTGTTACACGGATGAAGTCGACGCCTGGTACCGAGACTTTGACTTCGGCCAGCACGTCGGTCGGCATTTTGCGATGGCGCCGTCCGCCTGCTTCTCCGGGGAGGAGGAAGCCCAGGCTGTGCACGTCGTTAGCGGTCATTACCCCGGCATAAAACTTCGTGTATGCCCAGACTTTTACCTCTGTCAGGCACAGTCCGACCATTGTTGTGAAGAGCGAGTTGCGTTCGGCGCGATCGGCGGGCGAGGTCTTCGGATGCTTCAGGCTATGCCTTCGCAGTGATGGAGGCGTGCACGGCGTCATTGCGCGACCGTATATTTTTCGAATAAAGAGGGGGAAAATGACGTGTCCGGATTGCTTCGTTCCTGGGTGAGACAGTGACGGTGCGACATTTTGAAACGAAGTTCGGCGTAGCCGATTGAAAATCGACGCAGCCAGATGCACTCTCTCCGGTCAGTCCTGCATTAAATCCTTCCGCCAGTAATACATCGGCGGGTCGGTCTCGTCGAAGCCGACAGACCTGTACAGGCGTTGCGCCGCCACGTTGTCCTGCCTGACTTCGAGCGTGATGCGGCTACAGTTTCTTTTCTTCGCTTCCTCGACGGCGGCCTGTATCAGCCGGCGTCCGACGCCTTTGCCGCGATACGTTTTCAGCACAAACACGTCGTGTATGTTCATCATCGGGCGGACGGTAAAGGTTGAATAGTTTTCGAAGGCCACCAGCAGTCCGCAGCATACGCCGCCGCTTTCGGCAAGCAGCGTCACCGCCGTCGGACGGCGGCTCAGACTGTCCGTCAGTTCGACCTGTTCTTCGGCGGAAAGCGGCGTTCCGCCTCCCATCGCGTCTTCGATATATCCGTTCAGCAGCTAACGGACGGCCTGCAGGTGGGCAGGATTGCTGTAGTCGCACGTCATTACGACGGATTCATGTATGTTCATAGCAGAATGTTTTACGCAAATGTATGAAAAATGTGTCAGTTTGAGCGCTGCGGGTTTTCGGACAGATCTTCTTCCCCGAATCGGCGAACGGCTGCTCTCAGGAAAGGGTTTCCATTTTGCAGCCCGTATTTTTCCCCGAAAAAGCTATACCCAAAAGAATAACTTTTCCGGGATAGGGGTTGTAGTAGCGGCGTTATTTGTCGTAAATATACAGTCCTTTGAACAGGTCTTCACGACCGCTGAACAGTGCGTCCAGCGTACTTGTCAGAAGCGATTTCCCAAACCGGCGCGGACGGGATAGAAAATATACCTTCCCCTCCGATACTGCCCGGTAAATGATTTCCGTCTTATCTACATACAGGTAGTTTCTGGCGCGTATGTTTTCAAATGTCTGTATCTCTAACGGTAACTTTTTCATGATGCGAATATTTTATTTATTACTGCTGTCTGGCGCAAAGATACTGCTTTTTATCGAAAACTGCCGGGTGCACTTTTTGTGCACCGTTCCCTCTCAATTTCAACTGCGAACGTATATTTTCCCGACTGTACTTCATAGATCATACGGTCTTTTTCCTTTCTAAGGAAACGTATATCATTGGAATCGGTTACAGGCTTGCCGCTTTCGGTAACCGTCCCGGCAGGTAGCCATACTTCGGCGGTTGTGCCGTGAGGGATGGCGACGTCGTACGAGAAGCGGCTGTCTTCCGTTTTCCACGACGATTCGACTGTTCCCCATAACGATTCGTAGCGGCCGGATGCAAATGTGAGGTCGCCGGCAGGTTGCGGATGCAGGATGATTCGCCGGAACGCCGGCGCGGCGGGGTTTATCCCGAGAATGCTTTGATACATCCACTCGCCTACGCTGCCGAACATCGGATGATTGTGCGAAAACACGTTGTCGGAATACTTCCACGTCTCCCACACCGTCGTTGCGCCCGACTGTATCATGTGTCCCCATCCGGGAAAATCCGTTTTCGTCACCATTTTGTATGCGATGTCGTTACGCAGATGCCGGCTGAGCGCGTCCAGAACCAGGGGGACGCCGAATATTCCGGCGGCGATATGCCCGTTGCGCTGTTCGATTTCCTTTAACAGGACGTCGAACGCTGCATCTTTGTCGCCCTCGGGCAGCAGATCGTAGAACAGCGCGACGGCTTGAGCCGCTTGCGTATGGTTGCCGACTTCGCCTGTACCGGTCTTCACGAAACGGGCGATAAATGCGTTTTTGATTTCTCCGGCAAGGGCGGTATAGACTTTTTCGTCATCGCTATGTTTTGTCAGACCGGCAAATTCGGCAAGCAGCGCGACGTGGTGATAGTAATGCGCCGTAGCAAACAGTTCGGGGATACGCGGCTCGAGGCTTTCGTGGTCGTTGATACAGTTGTCGATAATGTGGTCGTGCGCTTTCGAACGCAGGAACTCAACCTGTCTCCGCAAGGCGGGATAATACGTTTGGATAATCCGGATGTCGCCGTAATATTCGTAGAG